>DATKFF010000151.1:0-2023 GCA_035511595.1 Solirubrobacteraceae bacterium
GCGCCGGCTCGCGCCGCGCGGGACATTGTCGCTGCGGCGTCCGCGGCGATGTCCCGCGACATCGCCCGGGCGCGGTCCCCGGCGATTTCGCCAACCGCGACACGGGCGGCGGCCCACGCGGCGGCTCCTGCCGAGCGCCACGCCGCCTCCCGGGCAGTCGCCCGTCCGGCTGCCCATGGCGTCCATGCCGCTGGTCGTGCGGCACCGAGGGCGCTAGACCACGCCGCGTGTGTCTCGCGACGCGCGGCATGCAGCGCGACGAGCGCTTCCTGGAGCTCAATTGCGTCTTTGACCAGCGCAAGCTCGGCCAGCTGTAATTCGGGTCCCGTCAAACCGGCGGCGGCCAGCCACGTAGGCGCGTACGTGCGGATCAGCCAGTCAAGCGCCATCCACGAGCGTGCTTCATCAAGGCCATCATTAGCGGTGCCGATCGTGCGGGCGAGATAAGGGCGCAGCTGCTGACGGGCACCGTCCTCCAGGCTGTCGTTGAGCGACGTGCACTACGCTCGCAGGACGGGACTGACGCAGGCAGGGTGATCGCTGTGCGGCTCGCCCGCCAGATAGCTGACCCACTCCATCGCGCATCGCCCGTCATCGGGCGTGGCATGCGTCCCGTAGGCGAGCGTGTAATCGGTGCCCATCGTGCCTCCTAAGGTCAGCTATCGACTGCCCGGATTGTCACGCGGCTATTCGCCAAGTCAAGACCGACGCGATCGCGTGATGCCTCCGCGACGACAAACGCGGGCTCGGCCAGGCTTCGGAGGGTTGCTGGCGACCGCTGCCACCCGTAGGAAGTAGCAGCGCCGTCGACGACGGACGCCTCCTATCGCCGAACTGCGGAACGCCGCTCGAGCCTGGCGTTCACACGATCTTTATACGGCTGGCCATTACCTGCATGCTGTCTTCACGCCGCACGGGAATACTGATGGTGTACGAACTCGTGAGAGGCACAGGGAAGGACTCGAAGATGACGGACGCGACGTGCACGCCCTCCTCCGCGCCAGTGTCGCGCGTCGAACGGGAGCGCCGGCCGGACCGGCTCGGCGAGCTGCTTGAGTGCTTGGCCGACCTACTGGTCGAGGTCGGGCAGCAGCGGGCGGCGGTCGCCAATGTCACAGACGGCGCCCGCCCCGGTGCGCAGGAGGCGCTCGAGCGCCTTGGCTGGCTCGAGCGCGCCGTGAAGGGGATCGGCGTGGAAGCGGCGAGCATCCACCAGCTGCTCCAGCATGAGCAGCTCGTCTAAGCGGGCAGAGAAGAGCCGCACAGCCTCCCCCCGGAGCGCGGGGCTGCTTCACAGAATCTGTGTTCGCCTGGACCCATGATGGGAGAGCGCATGACCAACGAGCTCGATTGGACGAGATCAGGCTGGGGGATCAGGCCGAGGCCCCAAGAGAGCGCCTGATCGAGCTCTACAGCTCGCCACGGCTCTCGTAATCCAAGTCCTTCCGCATAGATGTCTGGCGACGGCGGAAGGCATGACTGCTCGGTCACGGTAGGAGCGATCTGATCGGTCCGATATCGCGACGGGACCGAGGATGAGCCCAGACACGCTCACGCTTCGTGAGAGCAGCAGCGGCGATGTGCGGGTCGGCCGGCCTGGCGCAGGACAGATGGTGTGGGCTTGGGTGTGAGGCGGAGTAGGGTGGCTATTGTCCGCAGCTCGCCGAAAGGGGGATCCGCCGTGCCGATCATCGTCAACGGCCTCGAGGCGCCGGTGCCGACCGACGCTCGTGTCTCGCTGCTCGACTTCGTACGTGAACATCTTGGCCTCTACGGCACGAAGAAGGGGTGCAACCAGGGCGCCTGCGGCGCGTGCACCGTGCTCGTCGACGGGGAGCGGATCGTTTCCTGCCTGGCTCTCGCCGTCCAGTACGACGCGCGCGAGGTGACCACGATCGAGGGGCTGGCGGACGGTGGCGCGCTGGACCCGTTGCAGCAGGCGTTCATCGACCATGACGGCTTTCAGTGTGGCTACTGCACCCCGGGCCAGATCTGCTCGGCCGTCGGGATGGTGGAGGAGGTT
>DATKFF010000152.1:0-4691 GCA_035511595.1 Solirubrobacteraceae bacterium
CGCGCGGTGCGCCGGGGTTCGCGTGCTGTTCGCTGGAGCTCGTCCCGGGGTACAGGTACGATCGCGCCCGTGAGGGGGTCATGGATGGCTCGCTGGGTGCTCGCGCCACTCGTGGTGTGCTTGGTGCATGCGAGCGCGGCAGTGGCGGCCACCAGGTCCGCCCCGACCATCGCGAACCTGACCCTCAGCGGCGCGCTCGCGATCACCTGGCACGGCGACCCGGCGCGCGGCTGCGCCGCCGAGGGTCTGTGCGGGATTCGCGGCGAGCTGATCCTGCGATCGGAGGGGTCCCAGGGCTACGCGTCGTCGGGCGGCCTGTCCGGAGTCTCAGTCGACGTCTCGGGAACCGTGCGTGTGCGAGACAACAGCGAATCTCCCGCGGGAGAGTGCGTCGACGTGATGAACGGCAACGGCGCGGGTCCGGGGCCCGCGGTGGAATTGGACCACCGGCGCAGCTGGACCGCCGCGCTGTTCCCGCCCGCCTCGAGCGGGAGGTGCGCGGGTCCATTGGCCACCGATCTCGCGCACCTGGCGTTGCCGGTCAGGGTGGCGGGCGGGCGCTATCCGAGCTTCGACATGCGCGGGACACGAGGATTCGGCGCCGGACCGTTCAGCGGCACCGCCACCTCGACGATGCAGCTTCGCACCTCGCCCGGGAGCGGCGGCCTCTCCTCAGGAGCGAGCGCGCCCAGCACCGTATCCACACGGCGCGTGTTGACCGAATACGTCAACCTGCGTTACCGCGTCTCGATCGTCGCGAGCACGGTCGGCGCGAGCTTCAGCGGTTCGCCGGATCCGATCTGCGTGGCGCTCGACTCGTGCGGCACGTCGGGGTCCGTCGGCTTCTCAGCGCAGCCGAGCACAGGCAACCTCACACTCACAGGTTTTCGCACCGTTCCGACCCGCGCCAGTCGGTCTCACGCGCTACGGGATCTGAGGGCCGGACGTCTCGTCCTGCTCCCCTCCGGCGTCCCGGCTCCCGGCGAGGTCACAGAGACGCTGACGTGGCCGGACGGTTCGAGCTGCGCCGACACCGTTGCGAGAGTCGCCAGCGTCTTGTTCGGTGATCCGCGGCTCCCGTCGGCCGGGACGCTCCCGGTCTCGGTCCTGAACAACGGCGATCCGAACGTCGACCTCTTCCGGACTCACTGTCCCGGACCGGCCGACACCGACATCGTCGGTCAGAACGAGATCCTCGCATCGGGTTCGCTGACGCCCGGGCAGCTGCTGTCCAAGCACACCGCGGTGACGTTGGAGAACCGTGGCGGCCTAACCGGACTCGGATACGTGGGCGAGCGGACAGGATCGATCACGGTCGAGCTGACGCTCGCCCACCTCGGCGCGGGCACCGAGGTCCAGCAGCGATGAGGTGGCAAGCGCGCGTCTTGGTGGTCGCCGTTGGCCTGATCGCGGCGGCGCCCGCCGCCGCCCAGAGCTCCACCGGATCGTTCTCGGTCGGAATCCCAATTTCCGGAGTTGCACCGATCTCGCAGAGCGCGGTCAACGTCAGCACCGTCGGCGAGCTCGAGATCGACTTCCATGGCGACCAACACAGCGGGTGTGCGGCAAATGGCCTGTGCTCGTACAGCGGGACAGTCATCGTACGACTGGGTTCAGGCGAGCTGCTCGTGGAGAAGTACCGCCACGGCCACAACCTCAGCTACACCGGGGTGCTTTCCCTCGGCCTGTTCGACGGCGTCACGGTTGCTCGGGTCGACCGGGGCAATGGCGCAGGACTATGTGCAGATGAGGAGCCGATCGGCCTCTCCTCAACGCTCATCTCCTCAACGCTCAACATCCACGCGGGCGAGCTCAGGCTGTCGCTCCTGCAGCCGGATGGTTCGCTGCTGGCGACGCGCTGCGCGGGTCCACTCGACGCCGACATCGCGGGCGTCGCTCCGCACCTGTCGGTCCCCCTCCGGTCGGTCCTGAGAGGGCAGACCACTTTGAGCCTGGCCGGCCACGCGTCGTTCGCGGCGCACGGGCTGGCCGGCACCGTGACCTCCACGATCGGCATGCATCTGGGTGGGGTCCAGAACGTCTCGTCGTCGAGCTCGTCGACGTCCTTTCCGCCGGGCATCAAGACCGAGCGGGTGCGGATGGTCGTCGAGCAGCTCTCAGCCGTCGCCGCACGAGGCACGCTGACCGCGCTCATCAGCGGCACCAGCGACGCGACCGAGTGTGAGCTGCTCGATTCGTGCGGGATCTCCGGGACGCTGACCCTCGCGCCGCGCTTTGCCGCGATGAGCGGAACTCTGCTTGCCCAGGGCCCGGCGAAGCGCCCGTATCGGGACTTCCTGACCGCGCTCGGCGTGGCGCGCGACGGGAATCCACACGGGATCCGGGTCTTTGGTGACGTCGGCTGGAGTCCAGGCGGCACCGCCACGGTGGATCTGACGCAGCCGCGCTTCTGCACTGACTCCGCCCTGCTCGGTGGCGGCCAGGTGGTCCTGGCTCCGCGCGGCGCGAGGCTCGCCGCCACATATACCTCGGCTCTACCTCCGCGCACCCGCTGCCCGGGACCGATGATCGCCGAGGGTCAGACACTTGCGTCAGGAGGCGCGTCCCTGAGCGTCTTCCGGCACCGGACCTTCACGCTCACGCTGCTCGGCGGCCCGGCGTTCCAAGATGACGGCTACACCGCCACAACGCGAGGCCAGCTGTCGCTCACGCTCCGGCGCGGGCAGATCAGCCAGCAGGTCGCCACGCAGCCCACCTTCTAACGGTCGACTTCGGGCCTGTGTAATGCTCAGCCCGGTGAGGACTGCTGTGATCACGATCTCGACCTCGGTTGCCGCCGGGGAGACCGAGGACCTCTCAGGCAAGGCACTGACCGCGATCGCGGAGGCGGCGGGCGCCGAGGTCGTCGCCAGCGAGGTCGTCTCCGACGACCGCGACGCGATCGAGGACGTGCTCCGCCGCCACTCGGCTCCCCAGGCAGAGGTCGCGCTGATCTTCACCACCGGCGGAACGGGCCTCACGTCCGACGACGTCACGCCGGAGGCGACGCGCGCTGTGATCGACCGCGATGCGCCCGGGTTCGCCGAGGCGATGCGGGCCGAGTCGCTCAAGTACACCCCGATGGGGATCGTCTCGCGCGGGGTCTCGGGGATCGCGGGGCGGACCCTGATCGTCAACTTCCCCGGCAACCCGAAGTCGATCGGCGAGCTCTTCCCGGTGATCGCGCCGACGCTCCCGCACGTCGTCGCAACGCTTCAGCGCGAGCGTGGCGTCCGAACCCCAGGCCATTGAGCTCCGTGGTCTCGCTCGTCATTTCGGCGAGCGGACCGCGCTGCGAGATGTGACGGTCAGCGTCCCCGCCGGGGCGACGCTGGCGGTGCTCGGCCGCAACGGCGCCGGCAAGTCGACGCTCCTGCGGATCCTCGCAACGCTACTGCGGCCCCACACGGGCGAGGTCTCGCTTCTCGGCCAGGAGCTGCCGCGGCGGGCGTACGCGGTCCGCGGGAAGCTCGGCTTCCTGGCGCACGAGCCGCTGCTGTACCGGGACCTGAGCGGTCGGGAGAACCTCCGCTACCACGCCAGGCTTCACCGCGTGCCGGAGGAGCGCGTCGAAGAGGTGCTCGACGCGGTCCGCATGAGCTCACGCGCCGAGGACCCGGTGCGGACGCTGTCGCGAGGAATGGTCCAGCGATTGGCGGTGTGTCGCGCGGTCCTGCACAAGCCGCAGCTGCTGCTGCTCGACGAGCCGCGAGCGAACCTGGACCCGGGTGCCGGGGAGCTGGTCGAGCCGTTGATCGGGCGCGCGTCCGGCGCCACGCGGGTGATCACAAGCCACGACCCGCAGGCCGCGCTTGCCGAGTCAGACCTCGTGCTCGGGCTGAAGGACGGGCGCCCGGAGTTCGTCACCGAGCCGGGCAAGGTCGGCGAAGACCGGCTCAAGGCTCTGTACGGATGAGCACAGTTTGGGCGGTCCTGCGGAAGGACCTGACGCTGGAGCTGCGGACCTTCGAGACCGTCCCCGCGATGGTCCTGCTGTCGATCTCCACGTTCGTGATCTTCCACTTCGCGCTGAACCGCAGTCAGGTCGCCGGCCAGCTCGCCGCCGGGCTGCTCACGGCGACGCTGCTGTTCGCCGCGATGCTCGCGATCAACCGCTTGTTCGTCGCGGATCGGGAGCAGGGCGGATTCGATGCGTTCCTGCTCGCGCCGGTCGATCGCTCGGCGCTGCTGGTCGCCAAGGCGCTGGCGCTGTTCATCTTCCTCGCGGTGCTCGAGGTGTTCGCAGTGCCGGCGTTCGGGGTGCTGCTCTTGGGACCCTCGCTCGGACCGCCGCTGGGCGGCCTGGTCGTGATGCTGGTGCTGGCGGATATCGCGCTCGCGGTGATCGGGACGCTCGTCTCGGCGATCGCCGTCCAGACGCGCGCGCGGGACCTGATCGGGCCGATCGTGGGCCTCCCACTCCTGATCCCGGCGCTGATCGCGACCGCCCGCGGCGCCGGACCCCTGCTCGCGCCACACGGCCCCGGCTTCCCCGCAGGGCGCTGGTTGGCGTTCCTCGCTCTCTATGATGTGGTGTTCGCCCTCCTCGCGTACGCCGTCTTCGATTTTCTCCTGGAGGACTAAGCGCCTTGACCACCTACGGGCGGGGCCTGCGCGGCCTCACCCTCGCCACGATCGCCACCATCGGCGCCGCGCTCGCGCTCGTGTTCTTCTACGCCCCGCTGGACGCC
>DATKFF010000153.1:0-2648 GCA_035511595.1 Solirubrobacteraceae bacterium
GCTCATCGGCCTAATCCTGCTCGATACCAGCGAGCCAGGCCGCTCCCGAGGCCGGGGCCGTCCGGGACCGCGATCCGGCCGCCGCGCGGAGCCAGCGCGTCGCCGGCGTCGACGAACAGCCCGAGCGTCGCGAGCCCGGAGGGGCGGTCCGGATCGAGCGCCGCCGCCGCGTGGAGCGCCGCCGCGATCCCGAGCGGACCGTCCAGCGTCGAGGCAAGGTACACCTGGTAGCCCGCGGCGCGGGCCCGGCGGGCCCCGTCGATCAGCCCGGTGATGCCCCCGCAGCGGGCGATCTTGAGGCAGACCGCGTCGCAGACGCGGTGCTCGAGCGCGCCCGGCGACGCCGCCGTCTCGTCGATCGACAACGGCACGCTCGTGAGCCCCGACAGCTCGCGGGTCTCGCTCAGCCCCGTCACCGCCTCCTCACAGAGCTCGATCCCCGCGGGCTCGAGCGCGCGCAGCGCAGCCGTCGCCTCGGCTGCCGTCCACGCCCCGTTGGCGTCCAGCCTGATCGCGACCTCGGGGCCCGCGGCCGCGCGGACAGCCGCGACGCGGCCGGCGTCATCGCCGATCCCGACCTTGACCTTGATGCAGCGAAACCCCGCCGACCGCGCGTTGAGAGCCGCGGCCGCCGCGGCCGCCCGGTCCTCGGAGCCGATCGTGTAGTTGACCTCGACCGCGGCGGGCGGGGTCGCACCCAGCAGGCGCCACACCGGCTGGCCGGCGCGCTGGGCGCACAGGTCCCACAGCGCGAGGTCAACCGCCGCCAGGGCCTGGGGTAGCACCGCGACACGCTCGCAACGCTTCAGCAGCTCCTCACGGTCCTCAGCATCCGAGTCGGCGAGGATCGGTCGGCAGTCCTCGAGCGCCGCGCGGCAGTCCGCGACGGACACGCCGTCGTAGCTCTCGAGCGGCGCCGCCTCGCCGAACGCGACACGTCCGGACGCGTCCTCGAGCCGAAGCAGCAGGAGCTCGCGGGCCTCGACCGCCCCGGTTGACGAAACAAAGGGCGCGCGCAGGCGCGCCCTGATCAAATCGATCCCGACCTTCACCGGCTGAGCAGCAGGCCTGCCGCGAGCAGCAGGCAGAAGGCCAGCTGGAGCATGCCGGTGCGGGCGAGGGTCTCGTTGAGCGAGGGGCCGTCGGTGTGGTTGCGGACCGTCCTGACGACGGCGGCGCCGAGCGGGAGCGTCAGCCACGGCAGTAGCAGCCATGCCTCCAGCGGGCCGAACAGCCAGGTGACCGGGGCGAGCAGGTAGGCGCCATACACCATCAACGCGAACAGCCACCGCGTTCGCTCGCGACCCAGCCTGACCGCGAGGGTGCGCTTGCCGGCCCGCCGGTCGGTGTCGATGTCACGGACGTTGTTGACGACCAGGATCGAGGAGGCGAGCAGCCCGACCGGGACGGCCAACGCGAACGCCTCCCAGTCCAGGTGCTTGACCTGCACGAAGAACGAGCCCGCGACCGCCACGATCCCGAAGAACAGGAACACGAACAGCTCGCCGAGGCCCTCGTAGCCGTACGGCCGCGGGCCACCCGTGTAGAGGACGCCGGCGAGGATCGAGGCGGCGCCCACGAGCAGTAGCTCCCAGCCCGCGACCACAACCAGATACACGCCCGCCAGCACGGCGACGCCGAACGACACGTAGGTCGCCACGAGCACGCTTTTGGGGGGGACGAGCCCACCGGCGGTGACGCGTACCGGTCCGAGACGGTCCTCTGTGTCGGCGCCGCGGCGGGCATCCGAATAGTCGTTCGACAGGTTCGTCCCGACCTGAATGAAGATCGCCCCGATCAGCGCGGCGACGAACCTGAGCGGGTGAAACACGCCGATGTAGCCCGCCAGCGCGGTGCCTACCAGCACCGGCGCGATCGCCGCCGGCAGCGTCCGCACACGGGCCGCCATCAGCCAGATCCGCACCCCGCTGGGAGGGGCGGAGGGGCTCGTGCGGGTCGCGGCTGCCTCCACGCTGACCGCTCAGGCGCGCCGCGGGAACTGCGAGAAGTCCGGCTTGCGCTTCTCGAGGTACGCGTTGCGCCCTTCCTGCGCCTCCTCGCTCATGTAGAACAGGAGGTTCGCGTCGTGGGCGAGCTGCTGGATTCCAGCGAGCCCATCCTCGTCGGCATTGAAGCTCGCCTTCAACAGGCGGAGCGCGAACGGAGACAGCGCGAGCATCTCTTTGCACCACTGCACCGTCTCCTGCTCGAGCGCGGCGAGCGGCACGACCGTGTTGACCAGCCCCATCTCGAGCGCCTGCTGCGCGTCGTACTGGCGGCACAGGAACCAGATCTCCTTCGCCTTCTTGGGTCCGACGACGTTCGCGAGCAGGCCGGCCCCGAAGCCGCCGTCGAAAGAGCCGACGCGCGGCCCGACCTGCCCGAAGCGCGCGTTGTCGGCCGCGATCGTGAGGTCGCACACGAGGTGCAGGACGTGGCCCCCGCCGATCGCGTAGCCGGCGACCATGGCGAGGACCGGCTTGGGCAGGCGGCGCATCTGGACGTGCAGGTCGGTGACGTGGAAACGCCCGACGCTCGCCGGGTGGGCGGGATCATCTTCCATGTAGCCGGTGTCACCGCGCACGCGCTGATCCCCGCCGGAGCAGAAGGCCTCGGAGCCCTCGCCGGTCAGCACGATCACGCCGACC
>DATKFF010000154.1:0-3315 GCA_035511595.1 Solirubrobacteraceae bacterium
CGACGACTACCGCGGCGATCAACACTGCGGCCAGCGCTACCGCCAGCCTCTTGACTTGTACCTGCACGACGCCTCCTGTCTCTCCGCCGCGACGGGTATACCAAGGCTCGCGTCAACGTGTTGCAATTGAGACGAAGCCGCGACCCGTGGTCGCCGAGGAGCGGCTAGACCCTGACTTGGGAGCCCACCAGCACCGTGCGGTCCGGGGAAAGACCGAAGTGGTCGATCGGGCTGGCTGCGTTGCGCGCGAGCCCGATGAACAAAAGCTTGCGCCAGCGAGACATCCCCGGGTCGCGGGTGGGCGTTATCGTCATGCGTGAGACGAAATAGGAGGCGTGCTCCAAGTCGAGGTTGCGCGCCAGCAGTCCTCGTTTTCGAGCCAGCGCCAGCGCCTGGGGCACATTCGTTCTGTCGCGATACCCGGCGCCGATCGAGACGTGCGTGATCTTGCACAGACCGCTACCGAGCGTCTCGACAGCAAACCGATCGGCAGGGTCGACGTGCGGCACGCTGTCCTGCTCGACGGAGACGATCAGAATCTTGTCGTGCAGCACGCCGTAGTGCTCAACATCGGCACGCAGCGCCAGCGGGGTCGTGAGCTTGTCCGGACTGAGGTAGACGGCGACCTTTTCCACTCGGTGGAGCGGCGGATCGGCCATCTTGATGCGGTACAGAAACTCGTCGAGTGGCCCCTCCTCGGCGATGCGGTTGCGGGTTACGATCTGGCGCCCCCGGCGCCAGGTCACCATCACGAGTGCGGCGATCGCGCCGATGGACAGCGGGAACCACGCGCCATGACCGATCTTCGTCACGTTTGCGGTGAAGAAGGACAGCTCCACAGTCAGGAATAGACCCCCGATCAGCGCGAGCTTCCACCGCGACATCTTCCACATCGAGCGAGCCACAGCGAGGAACAAGACGGTGTCCAGCACGAACGTGCCGGTGACCGCGACCCCGTAGATGTCGGCCAGCGAGGAGGACCGCTGGAAGACGAGAACGAGCGCCACCACTCCGATGCACAGGCCCCAGCTGACCAGCGGAAGGTAGATCTGGCCCTCGATCTGTGAGGTGTGTCTGATGTTGAGCCTCGGAAGAAAGCCGAGCTGGACCGCCTGCCGTGCGATCGAGAACGACCCGGTGATGGCCGCCTGAGAGGCAATGATCGTGGCGGCCGTCGCGAGGAACACCATGGCCAAACGGCCTCCAGCCGGAACGAGGAGATAGAACGGGTTGGTGATCGTCGCCGGATGGGCGTGGATCAACGCCGCCTGACCCAGGTACGAGAGCACCACCGCTGGAAACACGACGGCAAACCACGTCAAGCGGATCGGCCCGGCGCCGAAGTGACCGCGGTCGGCGTACAGAGCCTCGGCGCCGGTGACGGCCAGCACAACCCCGCCTAGGGTGAGGAATCCGGCCACCCCGTGGTCGATCATGAAGCGAGCGCCCCAGGTCGGCGATAGCGCCTGTAGGACGCCTGGATGAGCCAACACCTCACGGGCTCCCAGGATTCCGATCACTACAAACCAGACCAGGATCACCGGGCCGAACAGCCAACCGACGGCGGCGGTTCCGCGCCTTTGCACCGCAAACAGGCCAGCGAGAATCCCGAGCGATATCGGGACGACGAAATGCGAGAGTCCCGGTGCCGCCACGTGCAGGCCCTCGACCGCCGAGGTCACCGAGATGGCCGGGGTGATCATTCCGTCGCCGAAGAACAGCCCCGCCCCGAAGATTCCGAGAGTGACAAGTAACGTCGTGCGACCGATCCCCCGTCGCTCGATCAGGGCGGCCAGGGCCATTCCGCCGCCGTCACCGCGGTTGTGAGCACGCATCAGGATCCCCGCGTACTTGATCGAGACCACGATCACCAGCGCCCAGAAGATCAGAGAGGCGACGCCGTAGACGCCTGCCAGCGTGGGACGGGCGGCATTCGAGTGGAGCGTGAAGATCACCCGCTCGGTGTACAACGGGCTCGTCCCGATGTCGCCGAAGACCACGCCCAGCGCACCCAGCGCCAGGACCATGCGGCTTGCCTGGGCAACCACGTCGCGCTCGGCGTCTGGCTTTCGGGGGCGGCCGTTCGTTCGCGGCGTCGCAGGGGAGACCGGCCAGTAGCCGAGCTTGTGGGCCGCCATGTTGAGGTTTCGGCGGCCGCCGGGCTTTGCGCCCGGCTGCGCCGCACCGTCGCTGGTCTCAGCGCCTAGCTTGTGCGCTGCTTCGTGCAGGCTGCGGCGGTGCGACGCGCTCACTCGGCCGTTTCCTCGGAGAGGCGGGCGTGGTCGGCGCCCGCTCGTTCCAGGGGGATTCCCTGACAAAAGCGCTTGTGCCACCCATCAGCAGCAGCCGCCACCGCTTGAGGGGGCGCGGCAGGCCACGACCAGCTGCAACTTGGCCGCTGCTCGGCACCGCCGCTATTGGTCGATTCACGTCTGGCAAGCCGCACCAGCTAAGCCAAAATGGCCCGCCGGCGCCATCGGTACTCGTACCTATCTTCTGGATCGGCGATTCGAGCTCAACAGGGTCGGATCACCCGAGGGAACGACAACCGGACGCAGCCCGAGCAGCCGCATATCCGTCATGAGATCGATCAACTCCTCCTCGACCATCCCCCGCTCGTCGTCGTCGATATCGACGCGCAGCCGGAGTCCGTCGCTCGACGACTCATCGGGTCCGGAGAGGGCAAGCGTCCCCGGCCCTGCAACCTCCCGATCGATGATCCACGCGCGCATCTCCGACACGCTCATCGAAGGAGGTCGCCGGAAGGCGATCACGACCTCGGGCATGCCGACAACGTTCGCAGCCTCGGCGCATCCGCGACATAGGTGTAAATGCCGATCTTGGCGCCGGCCCGCCGATCTCGCCGCAGGCGATCGGGAGTCGTTACGGCTCTACGAGCCCACGGCGAATCGCGTAGCGCGTCAACTCGGCGCCGTTGCGCATGCCCAGCTTGTCGAGGATCTTGGCCCGGTGATGGTCGACCGTCTTGCGGCTGATGCAGAGGTCGTCGGCGATCTCGTCGCTGGTGTGACCCTCGGCGATCAGCTTGAGGACCTGCAGCTCACGGGGCGTGAGCGGATCCTCCGGCACCGCCTCGCCGCGCCGGGCGCGCTCGAGGTAGTCGCGGATCACCGCCGCGACCGCTCCGGGGTAGAGGAACGGCTCGCCGCGCATACTGGCCCGGCAAGCCTCCACGAGATCGCGATTCGCGGCTGTCTTCAGCACGTAGCCCGAAGCGCCGGCCTTGAGCGCTTCGAAGAAGTACTGCTCGCTCTCGTGAATCGAGAGGATCAGGACGCGCATCGCCGGGCGGCG
>DATKFF010000155.1:0-6528 GCA_035511595.1 Solirubrobacteraceae bacterium
CGTGAAGCACGCTGTTGGTCACCAGCTCGCTGACGATCAGCGCGGCGTCAGACGCCCGTCCGCGCGCGAACCGGTCGTCGAGCTGTGCAAGGACCGACCTCCGGGCCGCGCCCGGAGCGTCCGGACCGCCGCGAATCTGCATCGAGATCGGCGGCGGCGGTGCCGGCTCCGCTCCTGCTGCTCGCTGTGTGCTGGTAGATGCCGGTTCAGGCATGGAACGGCTCCGGACCGAGGGCCAGACTCTGTGACGGATCGGGATCACGGCCGGACTCGCGACCGCTGAATGGCTCCGTGTTGCGCGTACAACCCCTGACGCGGCTCGGGGCCGCCGTCGTGAGGTCGCACATCGAGCATACCCCGCACGCGCGTCTACAAAAAACGCATCGACCCGGGTCTCGTGCCCTATGCTGAATTTGCAGCTTCGCTCGGGTTCTCTCTGTCTCTCGGCCCGCGTGGACCCCCACAGACGAGATGGAGGTAAACGTGGCGGCTCCCGAACAGGCCTTATCCGGTGGTGCGTTGAACGCTGCGTTGGCAAGCGAGCTCGGGAAGTTCATCGCCGACTTCACCGGGAGGGGCGCGACGAAGTGCCGGGCGTTCGTCCACCAGGATGTGGTCGTCTGCCTGCTGGAGAACGGCGCGACCAGGGCCGAACGAAACCTCGTCGCAGCGGGCCGCTCGGAGCTCGTCCGGCGCCAGCGGGACGCGCTCCAGCGCGCGATGGAACCCCAGCTCATCGAGCTCGTCGAGGGCCTGACCAACCGCAAGGTCCGCACGTTCTTCAGCGGTAGCAACGACGACGCGAGCTCCGCGATCGAGGCGTTTGTGCTCGAGTCCCCAGTTTCCCTCGCGACGACGAACGCCGGTGGCTGACCGGGCGGACCACGAGGCGGCACAAACCGAGGGCGAGCGGGAGCGGCTGGCCGATGAGCGCGAGCGCGCCGCCAACCATCGAGACCGCACGGCCGACCAGAGGGAGCGGACCGCGGACGAGCGCGAGCGCGCCGCCGACGAGCGCGACCGCAGGGCGGACGACCGCGAGCACCGGGCGGACGAGCGCGAGCTCGACTGGGAGGCTGAGGCCCAGCAGCGCCGCGACGAGCGAGGCAAGCGCGCGACCGAGCGCTCGCACCGTGAGGACGACGCCGTCTCGAGAGATCAAGCCGAGATCAACCGTCAGGTATCCGCGACCGACCGCGCCGTCGAAAAGGAGCGGCGCTGAGAGCGTGAGTCAGCGCGTCTTCAGCGTCAGCAGCGCGGCGCTTGCCGGCCGCAGATCGACCACGTAGCGACGCTGAACCGGGTGCAGCACCGCCGCTCTGAAGGCTCCCGACAGCTGACCGGTTGTGCTCGGGCTGCGGTAGCTCTGGCCGGCGAGCGTGACGCCGCCGCGAGCCCTGAGTCCCGGGGCGCTCATGCGCTCGAGCGTGGCCAGTGTCGCGGATCGCGGCGCGCGCACCGCCAGCGTCATTCGCCGAGTGGCCGAGTCGTCGATGAGAACGATCCGGAGCGTTCCCCCCGGCCCTAGCGTGGCCCACGTTCGCAGCCCCGGCGCGCGCGCGTGCAGCGTCGTCAGCAGGCGTGAGCCCGCGGGGGCGGCGCGTGTGAACAGCATCAACCCGTAGTACATCGGTCTGACCTGCGCCCGCCAGTGACCCCCCGCATGGCTGAATGCGAACGGTGCGTAGGGAGCTCCGGTGAGCGTGTGGATGTTGACTCCGTCGACCCCGGCCGTCGCCAGGTGAAAGAGCGTGTCGACCGCCCACAGCGCCGACGCGAATACGTCACTGACCCCGCGGGTCCCCTTGCAGGAGACGCTGTTCACCTCGTCGAGCCGGACCTGTACGCCGCGGGCGTGCGCGACCGCGACGGCAGCCCGGAGGCCGGTTGCCGCGCCGCCCACCGCGGCCGGCGAGAGCAGGTTGGCGATCGTCGGGTACGTCGGTGAGCTGCTCGACGTGTAGCACCGGCGCAGGGGATAGGCATGAAACGTCGCGATCCGCACGCGTGGGTTGGCGAGTAGGAACCGGCTGAGTCCCGCCTTCCATAGCGGCGCTCCCGACGCCGGGCCGGCGAGCGGCACGCCGCGGGGAAGCGCCGAGCTCACGGCCCTGTAGTCGGCGAGGTAGGAATCGAAGTCGTAGCCCGAGGGGCGGCCGAGCACGCTGACGCCCTCGGCGTTGGTGTACCAGCCGATCGAGCCATAGACCTCGGGCTCGTTGCCAAGCTCCAGGCCCGCGACCCGGGCCCCGCCGAGGTCCTTGAGCAGCACACGTGCTTCGCTGCGCGCGAGCTTCGAGCTGTCGGCCTCCAGGTTGATCCCGAGGATCAGACGGGCCCCCATCGCCAGCGCGGTCGCCCGCGCCACCGCGAGCCACCGTCGTGTCAGCACGAACCTGATTCCGGGCGGCTTCGGGACCCCGTTCGTCGGCCACCACGTCCAGTCCGTGGTGTCGCCGCCAAAGCGGATCACCGGCGAGGCGCCCGGAGCGAGTGCCCGGACAAGCCGGATGAACGTCGGGTTGGGGGCCGCTGTGTCCGGGCCGGAGTAGGACAGCAGCGAGGAGTACTCGACCGAGAGCCCGAGGAAGCCGGGTGGGATCGCCGGGCCGGCCGGACCGCCTCGGACGTCGACGGCGATCGCGTTCCGGGGGACCGCGGCCGGGACATCGCCCGGGTCGCTGACGCCCACGATCACGCCGACGGCGGCGAGCGCCACGACCGCGCCGAGGCGAGCGCGCCCCACCGTCACGGGCGCGCGCGGACTGCTCCGGCCGTGGAGCCGGCTGGATCTGTCTGGTTTTCGCTCGCGCTGATACTCACTGCCTTCCCGGCTACCCACCTGAGGCGAAATCCTTCGGCGCGCTCGTAAGCCGGCGCTTCGGGATTCGTGAGAGTTCGCTTTGTCGCGCGGAGCGGGGCGGCTGCGCGCGGTGGTGTCCGGTGGATCTCAGAGAACCGCTGCAAGCGCCCGCTCGACCGGGACCATCGTTGCAGCCTACGAGCAAACGGGCCCCCGTGGTGGGGGATTCCGAGTGCCCGGCCCCCAAAGTGCGCCCGAGAGGACTCGAACCTCCACGGACCATTCAGTCCACAAGGCCCTCAACCTTGCGCGTCTACCAATTCCGCCACAGGCGCGTGGGGTGGGCAGTATAGCCCTGGCGCAGGGTCCGGTTCGCCCCGGAAACGCGGCAGTTCTGGCAGTAGGCAGCGGTCCGCTCGGGCGCCGGTCTGCACGGGTTGAGTCCGTCCGTCGGCCGCGCTACTGTTCCGAACACGTGTTCGACGTACAAGGGACAGCCAGGCCAACGAGCAAGGAGCGGACGATGGACCTGACCAAGCGTCAACAAGAGATCTTCGACTTCATCAAGCGCTACTCCGCCAGGTACGGATATCCGCCGACCGTGCGTGATATCGGCAAGGCGGTGGGACTTGCGTCGTCCTCGACGGTCCACGCGCACCTCGCGAACCTCGAGCGGATCGGGCTGCTCCGTCGGGACCCCTCGAAGCCGCGGGCGATCGAGCTTCTGGACCGCGCGGCCGCGGGAATGCGCAGCCTCGTCAAGCCCGGGCTGCCACTGGTCGGGCAGGTCGCGGCCGGTCAGCCGGTGCTGGCCGAGGAGAACATCGAGGACTACGTCCAGACGCCGTCGTACGCGGGTGGCGAGGACGGCGCGTACCTGCTCCGCGTTCGCGGCGAGTCGATGCAGAAGGTCGGCATCCTCGACGGCGACCTCGTGGTCGTCAAGCCGCAGCAGGTCGCCGACGATGGCGACATCGTCGTCGCGCTGATCGGCGAGGAGGCGACCGTCAAGCGCTTCTTCCAGGAGGCCGACCACGTCCGGCTCCAGCCCGAGAACGACTCGATGGAGCCGATCCGAAGCCGCGACGTACGCGTGATGGGAAAGGTCGTTGGGCTGATGCGGAGCATGTCGTAGTGAGCACGCTTGCCGTGGCACCGACCTTGCTCGACCGAGTGGGCGGCGAGTCTACGCTGGACGACATGCTCGTCGGCGCTTGGGAGGGGCTCGCCGCCCACAAGGTGGTCGAGTGTCCGGTCTGCCGCGGCGAGATGGACCCGGTGTACGGGGCGCACGCGCGCCCCATCGAAGGGCGCTGCAGCGCCTGCGAAGCGACGCTCAGATAGCTCCTCAGCTCGACGCGCGGCGGCCCCGCCGCTATGCTCGTCGCGCAGGCTGAACAGTCGCGGAGGTGCAGAACCTTCGAGGAAAGTCCGGACATCACAGGGCAAGGTGGTCGGTAACGCCGACCCGGGGAAACCCGCGGGAAAGTGCCACAGAAATGACACCGCCTAAGCCTGGAGCCGCTGCAGAGCTTCAGGCCGGTAAGGGTGAAATGGTGCGGTAAGAGCGCACCGGCGTCGCGGTGACGCGGCGGCCACGGTAAACCCCACCTGATGCTAGGCCAAGCAGGACCGTTCGTAGGTAGCCCGCCAAGGTCCGGGTAGGCCGCACAGATGGATGACTGTTCCAGACAGAATCCGGCTTACAGGCCTGCTAAGGAAAGCCCCGCTTCGGCGGGGCTTTCTATTTCGGGAGCAGGCGATTGATAGCGTCGCCGGATGGCCGCGCCTGAGATCAGTCACCCGCTGTTCGCGCGGTTCTTCGACCGGTTGAGCCGGTCGATGGAACCCGAGGTCGGGCCACGCCGTGAAGAGCTGCTGGCTGGGCTCTCCGGGCGGGTACTCGAGGTCGGCGCCGGCAACGGGATCAACTTCCGGCACTACCCGAATTCGGTCGAGGAGGTCGTCGCGCTCGAGCCCGAGCCGTACATGCGAGCCAGGGCCGAGCGCGCGGCCGGGAGCTCATCCGTCAAGGTGAGGGTAAGTGCGGGAGTGGCCGAGGCGCTCCCATTCCCGGACGCGAGCTTCGACGGCGCCGTCGCGTGTCTCGTGCTGTGCACGGTGCGAGACCAGGCGCTGGCGGTCGCGGAGCTTCGACGGGTCCTGAAGCCCGGCGGCGAGCTTCGCTTCCTGGAGCACGTGCGCTCGCCGCAGGCCGTGAAGGCGCGCGCGCAGAGCGCGCTCGACAGAGCAGGTGTCTGGCCGTGGCTGGGCGGCGGCTGCCACTGCAGCCGGGACACGGTGGCGCTAATCCGGGACGCCGGCCTCGAGCTCAAGCACGCTCGCAGCGTCGACCTCGGGCCATCCTGGGCGCCCACGAACCCGCACGTGCTTGGCGCGGCGACCCGTTAGCGCCGCAGCACGTGACAGCCGTGTGAACGCCTCTCCGGTAGGGTGCCGCGCCGAGGGCCGAGGGAGCGCCATTCCTGGATGTCAGGAGGATCAGACGTGCGTCGCCGCATGATCGTGCTTGCCGTGATGATGCTGGCCGCTGCGCTGCTAGCGCCCGCGGCCTTCGCCCAGGACTACGCGACCATCGCCCGGGACATCATTCCCTCAGGCCAGTACGGATCGGCGGTGCCGCCCCCGCAGGCCGCTCAGCAGGCGCAGATGTACAACGCGTTGACGCCGCTGTTCAATCACGTCACCGCCAACGACCTGCTCAGCGACTTCAAGCCCGAGCAGCTCGGAATCGCGGGCGCCCCCGGGCCGGTAACGAACGAGCCGGTCCCGCAACCGGGCGTGACGATCTACCGCGACGCCTACGACGTGCCCTACGTGTACGGCGCCACCCGCGATGACGTCACTTGGGGCGCGGGGTGGGTCACGGCGGAGGACCGTGGACTGCTGCTCCAGGAGGCTCGCTATATCGCGCTCCTGCCGGCGATCGACGCACCGGGTGAGAACGCGATCGGGCTGATCGGGAGCCTCGCGAGCTTCAAGCCGACCGCACAGACCGAGCGGGAGGTCGCCAAGCAGACCAACTCCCTACTCGCCGCCGGCGCCGAGGGCCGCGCGATCCTCCACGACATCGACGTCTACATCGCCGGCATCAACGCCTACATCGACAGCCACAACGACACGCTTGGGATCTATACGAACGTCGCGCACGTCACGCGCACCGACATCTACGCGTTCAATGCCGTCAAGGACCAGTTCGTGGGCGAGGGTGGAGGCAACCAAGCGGTGAACGCCGAGTTTCTGTCTTCGCTTCAGCGCAAGCTGGGCGCCGCGCGCGGGTCGGCCGTCTGGAACGACCTCCGCGAGGCGTACGACCCGGAGGCACCCGCGAGCGTCCCCGGTCACGTCAGCCTCCAGCCGAAGCCGACGAGCACTAGCGGCAACGTGCTGCTCGACCCGGGCAGCCTGTCGGCCGCAGCGAGCACCGCGCTCGCGGTTCCGCCGCAGCCGCGTGGCCACGCCAGCAACGCGCTGCTCGTCTCAGGTGCCCGCTCGGCGACCCATCACCCGATCATGGTCGCCGGTCCACAGATCGGCTACTTCTACCCCGGGTTGACGATGGAGATGGACCTCGAAGGACCCGGGATCCACCAACGTGGCGTGTCCACGACGCCATTCCCCGGCTATATCTTCATCGGGCGCAGCCAGGACCAGGGTTGGTCACTGACCTCGGCAGGACTTGACCAGATTGACACCTACGTCGA
>DATKFF010000156.1:0-2082 GCA_035511595.1 Solirubrobacteraceae bacterium
GAGCGTCGTATCTGGCCCGGGACGTCTCGATCCCCGTGAGATGCGTGTCGGTCCACTCGACGAGTCGGCTTAGCACCTCGTGCAAGGAGCGGCCACGGTCGGTCAGCTCGTACTCGACCTGCGGTGGCACGGTCGGAAACACGGTTCGCGAGACAAGCCCGCCGCGCTCCAGCCGGCGAAGAGTCAGGCTAAGCATCCGCTGCGTAATGCCGTCGGTGAGACGACGCAGCTCGTTGAAGCGGCGCGGGCCGCCATCCAGGCGGCAGATCACGATCACAGACCACTTGTCGCCGATCCGCTCGAGGACGTCGCGGACTGGCGCTCTTGGGCCCGGTGTCGTTGAGGGAACCTGGGCACTTGAAACTGCCCTCTTGAATGGATTGCTCGCTTCGGTCATGGTTACCAACCGTAAGGTGGTACGCAAACGATACCGCCAATCGACCGAAGCCAAGCCGTGACCAACCGCGACCTGATTATTACCGGCGGATATCTCGCCACGCTCGACCCGGCGACGGGAGATCTCCCTCAGGCGGACCTCTTGATTCGCGACGGATTGATCAGCGCGATCGGCCCCGACCTCGGGTCGAGCGCCTCCGGCGCGCGGCTGATCGACGCACGGGGACGCCTGGTTCTTCCGGGTCTGGTCGACACGCACCGCCACGTATGGCAGGGTGCGCTCGGCGGCGCCACCGGTCAGACGTCGCTCGCCGGCTACTTCGGCACCGTGATCGCCGGCCTCGCTCCCCATTACGCGCCGGAGGACATCTATGCCGGGGTTCTCTGGGGGGCGCTCCAGGCGCTCGACGCAGGCATCACCACCGTCGCCGACTGGTCGCACAACCTCCTCACCCCGGAGCACGCCGACGCGAACATCCAGGCTCTGCACGACGCGGGCATTAGAGGCGTGTTCCTCTTTGGCGGACCGGGTGACGATGGTCTGGAGTGGTTCGGTGATCCCACCTCCCGACACCCGGCGGACTCTCGGCGGGCGCGCGCGGAGCACTTCCCGGCCGGCGTCAGCGGACGGCTGACTATGGGCCTGGCACTCCGCGGCCCGGCGATGTCCTCGCGGGAGGCGACCCGGCACGACTTCGAGCTCGCACGGGAGCTCGGCGTGCCGATCTCGATTCACGTCGGCATGGCCGGTTACGCGGGTGCGGTCGAGACGCTCGACGAGCTCGGGCTGCTCGGCGCGGACGTCAACTACGCGCACGCCAACCAGCTGAGCGACCGCGAGTACGAGCTGATCGCCGCGAGCGGCGGCTCGATCTCCATCTCCCCGAGCGTCGAGATGCTGATGGCGCTCGGCACCTACCCGGCGACCGGCCGCGCAGTCGAGCACGGCATCCGCGCTGGGCTGAGCACGGACACGGTCACCGGCACCGGCACCGACCTTTTCTCGGAGATGCGGATCGCGCTCGCCGCCGAACGCGCTCGTGCGAATGCACCCGCCGTCGCGCAGGACGAAGCCGTCGACGGCGTCGAGCTCCACCAGCGCGACATGCTGCGGCTCGCCACGCTGGACGCCGCCCGAACGTGGCGCATGGACGGCGAGATCGGAACCCTCGCCGTCGGCAAGCGAGCAGACGTCGCGATCATCGACATGCGCTCGCCCCACCTCGACGGCTTCGGCGACCCGGTCACGAGCCTCGTGATGGGCGCCGGGGCCGCGGACGTGGAGACGGTGATCGTGGAAGGCGAGTTGATGAAGTACGAAGGCTCACTGGTCGAGCCGCTCGCGAGCCGTGCCCGACAGCTCATCCACGCGTCGCGGGACCGCCTGGGGGCGCGCGTCGAGGAGGGGGCGAGGCGACCGACTCACAATCGCACCCGCGCGACGTAGCTGCTTGCCTGGGCTCGGTTGCGCGCGTCGACCTTGCGGTAAGCGTTCTGAATGTGGCGCTCAACCGTGTGGACGCTGATGACCAACTCGGTGGCGATCTGCTTGTTGCTCCTGCCGACGGCGACTAGCCGGAGAATCTCGGCCTCGCGGGCCGTCAGCTGATCGGGAAGCTCGTCCGTTACCTCCACGAGCTTCACGCGGCCCGACCATTCATGCATTCCGAGCTGCTCGAACCTGCC
>DATKFF010000157.1:0-2225 GCA_035511595.1 Solirubrobacteraceae bacterium
CGCGCTGGAGCAGCCAGTGACCGAGTCGCTGCTCGAGGTCTCCGAGCTGCGGGTCGACTTCCGCCACGACGGGCGGGTGGTGCGTGCGGTCGACGGCCTGACGTACTCGCTGCGTCGCGGGCACACGGTGGCGGTGATCGGAGAGTCCGGATCGGGCAAGACCGTGAGCGCAAGGGCGATCATGGGTCTGCTCCCGCCGACGGCGACCGTGACGGGGTCGATCCACTTCGACGACGTCGAGATGGTCGGACTGTCTGAGAAGGCGATGCGTGGCCATCGCGGGTGCGGTGTGGCGATGGTGTTCCAGGACCCGACCCGCTCCCTGAATCCGACGATGCGAATCGGAGGGCAGATCCGCGAGGCGATCCAGACCCACGAGAAGACCTCACGTGCGGCTGCGCAGGATCGGGCGCTCGAACTGCTCGAGCTCGTCCGGCTGCCGGCCGCCAAGGAGCGACTCGAGCAGTACCCGCATCAGCTCTCGGGTGGCATGCGCCAGCGCGTGATGATCGCGATCGCGCTGGCGGCGTCGCCGAAGTTGCTGATCGCAGACGAGGCCACGACCGCGCTCGACGTGACGACCCAGGCACAGATCATGGAGCTCCTGCGCGAGCTGCAGCAGCGGTTGGGGATGGCGCTGATCATGATCAGCCACGACCTGGGGCTGGCGGCGAGCTTCGCCGACGAGGTGGTCGTGATGTATGCGGGACGGGCGGTCGAGCGGGCCCCGACCCAGATGCTGTTCGCCCACGTCCGGATGCCGTACACGCGCGCCCTGCTGGACGCGATCCCGCGTCTCGAGAGTGCCTCGCATGCCCCACTCGCCGCCGTGCCCGGCCAGCCTCCGAACCTGGCGCTGCGCGAACCCGGATGCCCGTTCACGCCCCGCTGCCCGAGCGCCACCGATCAGTGCCGCGAGCACGCGCCCGCGTTCGAGGAGCACGAGCCCGATCACCAATGGGCGTGCTGGCATCCGTGTGCAGACGGGGTGGCGCGGTGAGCACCGGCGGCCCGCTGCTCGACGTACGCAACCTCGTCCAAGAATTCGAGGTCCGGGCTCAGGGCGGGGTCAGGAGCGGCACCGTGCAGGCCGTCTCCGACGTCTCGTTCACACTGGCAAAAGGCGAGACCCTGGGGCTCGTCGGCGAGACCGGATCTGGCAAGTCGACGCTGGCGCGCGCGATCTTGCAGGCGCCACGTCCGAAGTCCGGCGAGGTGCTGTTCGAGGGGGTCGATCTCGTCAAGCTGCGTGGGAAGGAATTGCTGCGGGCGCGGCGCCAGGTGCAGATGGTGTTCCAGGACCCCTACGGGTCGCTCGATCCGAAGTGGTCGGTGGCGCGGATCGTCGAGGAGCCGCTGATCGCGTTCCGTACGGCGGCGCGAGCCGAGCGCCGCAAGCAGGTCAACGAGGCGCTCGATCGGGTCGGGCTAGATCCCGCGCGCTATGCCGACCGCCGCCCGCGATCACTGTCGGGTGGCCAGGCGCAGCGGGTCGCAATCGCGCGGGCGCTGGCGCTCGACCCGGCGCTGATCATCTACGACGAAGCCGTCTCCTCGCTCGATGTGCTGATCCGGGCGCAGGTCCTGAACCTGCTGGAGCGGCTGCGCAGCGAGTTGTCGCTGACGTATCTGTTCATCGCGCACGACCTGGCGCTTGTCAAGCAGGTCTCCGACCGGGTTGCGGTCATGTACCTGGGCAAGCTGGTCGAGATCGGGCCCCCCGAGTCGTTGTATCGAGAGCCGCTGCATCCCTACACGGTGGCCCTGCTGGCCTCGATCCCGAACCCCGATCCGACCGCGGCGCGCGCGCCCGTGACGGACACGATCCGGGGCGAGCCGCCGTCACCGATAGATCCACCTTCGGGTTGCCGCTTCCGCACTCGGTGTCCCTACGCGCAGGACGTGTGTGCGGCCGAGGAGCCACCGTTGCGCAGGCTGGCCGAGGGTCATTTCGCCGCGTGTCACTTCCCGGTGGGTGGGCGGGAATCAAATCAAACGGCGCCGGCAATGGCAGGAGGAGCACATGACGCTGCAGCACCCAACTGACACCCTCGACGTCGAGTCACTGTTTCGCGACGGCACCCAGCTCATCGGGGGTGAGTTCGTTGCCGCGCGTGGCGGCGACACGATCCCGGTGATCAACCCCGCCACAGGCGAGACGCTGGCGAACGTACCGCGCGGGGGCCCGGACGACGTGTCCGACGCCGTGGCGGCCGCGGCGGATG
>DATKFF010000158.1:0-7939 GCA_035511595.1 Solirubrobacteraceae bacterium
GCTGGTCGACCCGCGGGAGCTGACAGATTACGAGCTGCGTGGTCAGCCGGTCGGCCTGCTGACCCCAACGCAGTTGCAGACCGGTGAACAGCGCCGGCCAGCGTCGCGCCGCTTGTAGAAACTCTGCCCCGAGGAGCGCCAGACGAGTACCAGGGATGGCGCGGAAATGCGATTCCCCCACCAACATCGGCGGCGGCCCCCCTCCCGACAGAACAAGATCGCCGGGGCCCACCAATCGCATACCGAGCTGGTCTCCGACCACGAGCTGTCGCAGCACCATCCCTTCGAGCACGAATGCACCGAGCGCGCGCGCTCGCCTTAGCTGCGCGCCGATGTCCGATTCGCGCTCGTCGCGGACGATCAGGAGCGGAACGGCAACCTGCCGTGCGCCGGCGAGCTCCTCTCCGTCGAGGCCTCGGCCGATGTCCGGCTCGACCTCCAAGAGGCGCACAGTCGAGGACGGGCCGTGGCCGTTCGCGGCTTGCCCGTTCGAAACGTCGGCCAGACGAGTTCGCGCCAAGTCCAGAATTATGGACCACTGCGCGAGCGGCCGGTCCGCGGCTATGAGCTGGGTCGCGGACTAGCCGCGAGGCCCGGCGACTCCTACCGGCGCGGGTCCTCGTGGTTGGTGCCCAACGAGGGCTGGGGCTCGAGCGTGAACACCTCGACCGCCACATCACGGCGGGTGTCGATGCCGCCGACGACCGCCACGGTGCGGCGCCCCAGCGCCTGCTCGACGATCGCTCGCAGCTCGGCTTCGATCGTCCCCTGAAAGAACATCCGCGTCGTGCGCAGACGGTCGTGCTCACCCATCGCCACCAGGTTGCGCTCGGCGACGGTCAGGCTGTTCTCGAGGATCACCACGAGCGTGTCAGACCCGGCGAACTGCGCCCGCGCCTTGGTCGGACCGCGCCCGAACGCCTCTTTGTAGAGACGTACCATCGCGTTGGCGACCTCCAGCATCGGGCTACGGCCGTCATCGACGGCGGAATGCACCGCCCCGGAGCCGTCGGAGAGCTCTTCGTAGGTCGCCATCGGCGTGGCCAATTTAAGGAAGCAGCTCGCCGGTCAGCAAGTTGGAAGGCGCACGGCGGTTGGAAAGCAACGCCGACTTCCGGAACAGCCAAAGAACGGCTCTTGCCTACGGGCCCGCGCACCGCGGCGGCGCACGGGCCCTGGTGACGTACCGCTCAGAACTTGTCCGGCGTCTCCATCTCGTGCCAGAAGACAGGGTGCGGCTCGCTCGTCACGCCAGCCTCGCCCATCATCTCGCCGATGTCCGGGCTGTTGGAGAAAAACTGCTGGAAGGACTGGGAGTCCGGCCAGACGTCGACGACCAGGACCTCGTCGCCGGCCTCGCTGGCGTAGAACGCGTGAGAGATCGCGCCGTGCTCCTTTGCACGCTGTGAGATGGCCATCAGCCGTTCGGTATTGCCGGTGGCGACTTCCTCGAAGCGCTTCGGATCGACAGGGATCCGAAGGCCCATCATTACCGACATGGAGTCCTCCTTCTTGATGTAGCCCCTGGGCCGGACGGCGTCCGACCCCGCGTATGCGATTGGATCAGGCGGGAGGGATCGGCGTCAACCCGGTTTCCAAGAAGGCAGCGGAGCGCCGCTATACGATGACCCCCGGGGCGGTTAGCTCAGCTGGTAGAGCGCCTGCCTTACAAGCAGGAGGTCGGCGGTTCGAGCCCGTCACCGCCCACTGGCGATTCGCCTGCTAGCTCTGATTTTTGGCGAACCCGTGCCTACCACTATGCGGTGCGCGTTCCCAGGGCATGCATCGCCCGATCCCGAGGCGCGCATGGATCTGAGCGCGACCTTTGGGTATCCTGAGCCCTTCGCTTGAGCTGATGTGCACGGCAGCACATTCTTAGGGGCATCGGCGGGTCCGAGCGGCCACCTTTCTGAGGGGGCAGACTCGATGCCAACGCCGACTTGCTGAGATCGGAACGGAGGCCATGATGGGGACCGCACTGAAGCGATCGATTCGGGACAGCGTGCGCAGCCGCAAGCTGATCACTCCGCTGCTCGCGGCGCTAGCGTTGCTCGCCCTCCCGGCGCCGAGCGCGCTCGCCTCCTCGGTGACTTTCCAGTATGTCGTGCCGAGTGACGGAGCGACCGGAATCGCCTCGGCCAATGTCAGCGTGTTCCCCGTTCCCGACCCCACGCCGGGCAGCTACAGCATTGTCGTGACCGGGCCGGGCGGGGTTGCGTTAGGGAACCCGGTGCCGGCGACGTTCGACGGCACCTTCGCGAAGGCCCAGAGCGTGGCGATGCGGGTCGGCGACACGGTCGAGCTGGTCAACGGGACGACCACCGTCGCCCGGGACACGTTCGACGGGCCGCTGGTCGGAAGCGACGCATGCGCTGGCTCGAAGTCCTTCACCGGCACGAGCCTCGCCGGCTCGGCGCCCACGGTTTTCCTCAACCAGGGCGCGCAACCGCTGGCTGGAACGACCTACACATCCCCCACCTTCACCCAGCCGCTCACCGAGCCACTCGCCATCGGTGACACCATCGCCGCCACCACCAGCTGGACAGACCCAGACGGCACCTCGGGCACTGCATCAGAGGACGTAACCGTCAACAGCACGTGCCCGGCGGGGGGGACGGGAAGCGGGGTGGGAACGGGAACCGGAACCAGCACCGGCACGGGTACAGGTACCAGCACGGGCACGACGCTGCCGCTGGACCACATCGCGCTGACGATCACCGCAGGCCCGATGGCCTCCTCGGCAGCCGACGGGAGCGCCCCGGTGACGATCTCCGTGATCCTGCCCAAGGGCGTCCCGACCTCCGTGCTGCCCGCGGATAACGCCTACGAGCTCATCGTGACGACGCCGGGTGGCCAGGCAAGCGTGTTCCCGCCGCACTACGCCGAGTTCGGCACGCCGTTCTCGGTGACGACCGGCGCTCTGCTGCCCGGCGCGCGGATCGAGCTTCTCAGGGTTGACGGGAGCGGCATAGACGCGCTTCGCGAGCCCCTCTTCATAGTGACGTGGAACGGTGCAGCCATCGACGAAGGTGGATGCTTCCATAGCACGGAGGTCGCTGGTCCGGCTCCGGGCGCCGGCAACGTCACGCTCACGGAAGATGGCAAGCCGGCCCTGGTGCTCCTCAACGACACCGCAACCGGAACGCGGTTCTCCACGGTCCTCCCCTCCCAATGGGACGGCGGCCCGCTCACACTCACCACGGACTACCCATCGAGCACCCTGGCCGACGGCCTGGATCTCTCGGTGCACGCGACCTACACGCTGCAAAACACCGACGTGGCGACCTCTGGCGGTGCCATCTGCGGGACGGTCTTCGGCGGCACCTTCACCCCGTTCACACCATCACAGACGGTCGTGCGGTCGACGGCCACCGCCGCACAGACCACCTCCCATCAGACCAGCACCGGCGGGTGGTTCTCTCACATGTTGAACGGGTCGCCGTCGACGACGACGATCCCGACGCCGCCAGGCCTCGGCCAGTTCCTCGTAGATATCGCGCCGGCCAATTACGACCTGCCGACCTTCTTCGAGCTCCTGGGTTGTCAGTTTTATCCGACGGAGACGCCGTTAGCCACGTGCCAGGAGCTGAACAGGACCTTCCACGTCTTCGCCGACTCGGCGGCGCGCGCGCCGCTCGCGACGGCCGCGGCGAAGGTCACGGTGGTCGGGAAGTCTGTCCGCCTGGTCTGGAAGCTCAACCCGCGGCTGGCGAAGGTCATGGAGAGGCTCCGCAGGCGGGCGCGCGGCAAGCTCGCCGCGCGCTTCAGCCACCTCACGCTGCGTGCGAGGGTCACCGTCCGCTTCACCCCGACCGCGAAGGGGCTGCCGACGGTGACCAAGACCATAAGCGCCAAGATCCCCGTCGGCCCGCCGAAGCATAAGAGGAGGTCGTAGTCCCTCGAGCGTGCGTTCGGGGGCTCGAGGGCGGAACTCTTGCTTTGCTGATCTAGGTTGTGAGCCCGACGATCCCGTCGCGCAGGAGCGCGATGGCAAGCAGGAGAATGATCGCCGCGGCGAGCGTCCTCGCGTGTTGTTCCAGCCAGCCGCGCGATCTTTGGAGCTTCGAAATAGTCCACTCGCGTGAGACGCCGAGCGCGACAAGCGCGCCCAATAGCGGGAGCAGGGACACGAGCGCGAAGGCAAGCCAGAGGCCGATGTATCCCGCGGTGCTCGGGTTGAGTTGTGAGATGTCCTTCAGGGCGATCGGAATGAACCCACCGGGGTTGGCGAGTGTGGCCCCGGCGGCAACGACCGCGATCAACGGGGAGGACGAGATCTTGCTCATCCTGGCGATCGCGTCAGCCGTCCGCTTGGGATTGCGCGGACGGCGCAGCAGGCGCACGACGTAGACGAACAGCAGCACGCCGGCGACCACGTCGACGATCGCCACCCAGGTCTTCGGCTCGCTGGACTTGTTTGACGAGGCGGCCGAGCCCCCGAGCACGACGGCGGCCACGACGCCGACGATCAGCGTCAGGCCGAACGCGCCGAGGAAGAACCAGAACCCCGTCCGGCCGGGTCGCTCGCTCAGAACGAGTGCGAGCACGCTGAACGTGAGCGTCGTCGGCGAAAGCATCGCCGCCACCGCGGTCAGCCCGAGTTCGACGTCGGCAGAGGTCACTTGGGGAGCACCCTAACGCCGGCCACGCTCCGCAGCTTTGCTGCCTGGGTTCAGCATGCTGAACTTTGGCAGCAAAGTTCCGGGCGTAGTCCAGACGGGGCCCTACCTGGCGGTGGCTACTGTCTGGTCGGTGGTCACCTCACCGCAGCAGGATCAGCTTGTCTACGTACACGGCGGGGAGCTGGGTCTAAGCCGCGAGCAGCTCAACGGGAAGCTGGTCGTTCTCGACACGGCTGGAGCACCCATCGATGACGAGCAAGTGCTCGCCCGTGTTCACGCGCTGTCGATCCCGCCGGCGTGGACGGACGTCTGGATCGCCGCCGATGACAACGCCCATCTACAGGCGACCGGCCTCGACTCCAGGGGTCGACGCCAATACCTCTACCACCCGCTCTGGCGTGCCCGCCGCGACGAGCAGAAGTTCGAGGACATGCTCGAGTTCGCCGAGCGGCTGCCGACGATCAGGGCGACCTCGCGAGCGCTGCTCGAGCCCGATCATCACGGCCGCGAGCAGATCCTCGCGCTGGCGGTGCGGCTGCTGGACATCGGCCTGTTCCGGGTCGGTTGGGACCGTTACGCGCGTGATAACGGGCATGTCGGACTTACCACTCTCCGCCGTGAGCATGTTTCCGTCAGCGAGGGGGAGGTCCGTTTCGACTACGTCGCGAAGTCGGGAAAACGGCGGCGGATGACCGTCAACGACCCCCAGTCGGTGCGCGCCCTGGCCGCCCTCAAGCGCCGTCGCGGGCCGCCCGACGAGCTGCTCACCTACCGCGCCCACGGCCACTGGCACCGTGTGCACGCGCCCGACGTCAACGACGCGCTGCGAAGTTGGGCGCAAGGCCCATACTCGGCCAAGGAGTTCCGAACCTGGGCCGCGACGGTGCTCGCGGAGGTTGCCCTCGCGCGCCAGGAAGCCGCTGGAAGGCGGGACCAACGAGCGGTCAACCGGGCAGTCAAGGAAGTCAGCGTTGCCCTTGGCAACACTCCGGCGGTAGCGCGCAAGAGCTACATCGACCCGCGTGTGATCAGCCTGTTCGAAGACGGCGTGGTGATCGAGCTCCCCGACGAGGCTCTCGCGGCCCCCGAGCCGCTATGGATCGAGGCAACGTCCGATGGGGTCGTGATGGAGTTGCCGACCGACGTCGACGGCGACGCGGTGCGGCTCGAGATCGAACAGCGGGTCCGCGGACTTCTGAGCGCCTCGCGCTGAGCTCGGCCGAGCGCCTCCCACTGGGGGCTCGGCCTTCATTCGATACGGTGGGTGAGTGCTCAAGGAGCCGTCGGAGGCGGAGCGTGTCGGCCCGAATCTGATCCTCGCCGTTCTCTCGCTCGCGGGCCTCGCCTACGCGGTGCTGAGCTCGGCGGTGATCCCGGCTCTGCCGACCTTCCAGCACGCGCTGCACACGACCGAGACGGGCGCGACGTGGCTCCTGACCGCGTTCCTCGTGTCGGCCTCGGTCGGCACCCCCATCATCGGCCGCCTCGGCGACATGTACGGCAAGGAGCGGCTGCTGCTGTGGACCCTGCTGATCCTCGCCGCCGGCACGCTGCTCGCGGCCGTCTCGCAGTCGCTGGCGGTGCTGATCGCCGCGCGCGTGATTCAGGGAGTTGCCGGAGGAATCTTTCCGCTGGCGTTCTCCATCGCGCGGGACGAGTTCCCGCCCGACAAGGTCGCGGGCAGCATCGGCCTGATGTCCTCGATCCTCGGCGTTGGCGGCGGCATCGGCCTGGTGGTCGGAGCGCTGATTGTCCAGCACCTCGGTTGGCACTGGCTGTTCTGGATTCCGCTCGTGGTGGCGCTCGCCGCCGCATGGTTCACCTGGCGGTTCATCCCCGAGTCTCCGGTGCGCTCGCCCGGGCGGGTCAACTGGCTCGCCGCCGCGCTGATGAGCGTCGGCATCTCCGCGCTGCTGATCGGGGTCGCGCAAACGACCGTCTGGGGGTGGGGAGGAACGAAGACGCTCGCGCTGTTCGCGGTCGCTGCGATCTTCATCGCGGCATGGGTCACTGTCGAGGTGCACAGCCGCGAGCCGCTCGTCGACATGGTGATGATGCGGATCCGCGGCGTCTGGACTACGAACCTCGCGGCGTTTCTGCTCGGTGCTGGTCTGTACGCGTCGTTCATCGTGTTCCCGCAGTTCGCCCAGCTCCCGAAGCGGACCGGGTTCGGGTTCGGAGCGTCGGTCGTCGTCTCGAGCCTCTACCTGCTGCCCGCGGCGCTGACGATGGGGCTGCTAGGCACGGCCGCGGGTCGGGTGTCAAGGCGGTACGGGTCAAAGCCCGCGCTCGTCGTCGGTACCAGCGTCACCGCGGTGGCGTTCGGATTCGCGGCGCTCGAGCACCGTCATCCATACGAGATGCTGATCACCGCGTTTCTCCTCGGAATCGGTATCGGGCTTGCGTTTGCGGCACTCGGAAATCTGATCGTCCAGGCCGTGCCACCGACCCAGACCGGGATCGCGAGCGGGATGAACACCGTCATGCGAACGCTCGGCGGCGCCCTCGGCGGCCAGCTCTCGGCGACGTTCATCGCCAACAACACGGCCCACGGCTTGCCGACCGTCACCGGGTTCACCGACACATACGTGCTGGCGACGGTGTTCCTCGTGGTGTGCGTGTTCGCGGGCCTGCTCGTGCCCGGTGGCCGGACCGCGATGGTGACAAGCGGCGTCGACTCGCAGCTGGCGACCGCCCAGGAAGCCCGCTGATCGCGCCGCGGCGTGACGCCGCTCACAGATTCGTTTGACGTTTTCCTTACCGGCCCTCGCTTCCATCGGACGGATGCCGCAAAAGCTTCGATCAACCGGCCTGTTGGGCAACCGGTTGTTCGGGCAGCTCTGCCGTTTCGCGCTGGTCGGGCTCGCCAACACGCTGCTCAGCTACCTGCTGTACACCGCGCTCGTGGCCGCACGAGTGCCGTACACGCTCGCGGGCGCGATCGGCTTCACGGCCGGCGCGATCAACGGCTACATCCTCAACCGGCGATGGACGTTTGCCTCCCCCGACTCGCGTCGCGCGCGGAGCCGGTATCTGATCGTCCAGCTCGCCGGGCTCGGCGCGACGAGCGCGATGCTGTGGCTGGTCGTGAGCGCCGGCGCCACGAGCCGATTGACGGCCTACGCGGTGACGATCCCGATCGTCACCCTTGCCACCTTCAGCGCGAACCGCTCGTGGGCGTTCGCGGGCATTTGCGCATAAGGCTCAGCGCGGGCCGGCGCCGCGCTTAGCAGCGAACATCGACGCGTCGGCGCGCCGCAGCATCCCGTCGGCGCTGTCCGCGTCGATCGGAAAGATCGCTCGCCCGATGCTGGCGG
>DATKFF010000159.1:0-3415 GCA_035511595.1 Solirubrobacteraceae bacterium
TTGAAGGCCAGGCCGACCGCGAGCATAGTGAGGATCTGGAACGAGTAATAGGACTTCGCCTGCACGAGGACCTGAAACTGATCGGCGTTATAGCCCTGAAGGAAGTGGACGGCGGGCGGCAGCACGACGAGGTACGTGAACACCACGCCGGCGAGGAAGAGCAGCGGCGCCGCTGCCATCACCGGGTAGGCCGCACGACGCTCGGTTTGGCTCAAAGCAGGAATGACAAAGGCATAGCCCTCGTAAATAAGGATTGGCAAAGAGAACAACAGCGCGAAGTACGCGGCGACGGTCAGCGTGGTCGTGAATGACTCCCCGACGCCGATCGTGATCGGCTTCTCTTGATTGGACACGCTCTCGGGCAGGGTCTTGGCGGTCTGGGTGTATGCCGCTGCCTCCTGGAGGTAGGCCTGCCGTGCCTGAGCCGAGGTGCCGGGCGCGTTGGCGAGCGCCGTGGCGACGGCCGCCTGCTTGGTGAACAGCCGCTGGAGCTGCACCGACTCTGACGGCACCGAAGCAAGTCCATGGGAGGCGGAGGTCGAGTTGTCCGGCAGCGCCCGGTTCAGGACGGTGAGCAGGTGGTTGTTCTGCCAGAAGCACAGGCCGAACGCGACCGCCAACACGGCCAGGCACACGAACAGGCGCGAGCGAAGCTCGTCGAGGTGGTCGACGATGCTCAGCCGGTCGTCATGCCCAATGGGGCGAACGCGTGCCACGACCGAGACCTCCCGGACACGCGGCCGCTAGGAGCGGCTCTGGGGCCCGACCTCGGCCGACTGGCGCTCGGCGGGAGGCGGGCTGGCCGCGACCTCCGGCGGCGGGGCGGCGCTCGCGGCCGTGATCTCGGGCTTCGAGGCCTGCTCCTCGTCCTTGTTCTCCCCCGTGATCGACTCCTTGAACTCGCGCAGCCCGGTCCCTAACTGCTTGCCCAGGCCGGGCAGCCGCTTGGGGCCGAAGATCAACAGGACGATCACCAGGACGACGATCAGATCGGTGGTGGGGTTACGGAACATTCGGTGGTCCTCCGGATGGGGATTTGAAGGTTACCCGGTCTCCCACGACCGCGAAAACGGGTCGCTCGGCCAGTCCCGAAGATGCGCCTCAAGTTGCCCCCCGCCTGGGCCGATTAAGGGCACGGAGACGCCAAATGAATCAGCAGCCAGAACAGCCTTCAGTCCGACGCATTGTGCTCCCCAGCGGGCGCAGCATCGAGGTGGTCCGGTGGGGCGACCAGAACCACGCCACCCGCGGGCTTCATGTGTGTCCCGACTGCTCCTCGGAGCTGGTCCAGCCGATCGACTGGTCCGAGGCCCCGGACGAGTGCTGGACCCTCGCGCTGAACTGCCCGAACTGCGACTGGTACACCGAGGGCCTGTACACGCAGGACCAGGTGCGCGAGCTCGAGGACCGGCTCGACGAGGGGCTCGCGGACATGCTTCGCGACCTCCAGCGGCTGACGCAGGCGAACATGGCCGATCAGATCGATCGGTTCATCAACGCCCTGAACGCCGACCAGATCCTCCCCGAAGACTTCTAACCCTTAGGTAGGGCTGGGGGAACGCGACCACGCCCGCGCGGCATGGAGGCCGCGCGGAGGCGGCCCAGAATCAGGAGTACCGCTCGACGACCACGTCGGCCGCCAGCTCGAGTGCCGCGCGCTGACGCGCCGGCAACCCCGGCAGCTCCTGCTTGGCGCCGGACACCAGGCCCCGGGCGCGGGCCTTGGCCGCCTCGAGTGCGCCGGTCGCGGCGATCCGCTCGCATACCGCGGCCGCGTCGGCGGCCGTGAGGACGGTCCGCGGGTCCAGCGCGGCCAGCTCCGGATCGCGGGAGCGGGCGAGGATCAGCGGCAGCGTGACGGTGCCGTCGAGCAGATCGGCCCCGCGCGGCTTGCCGGTGCGCTCGGGTGGCCCCGACACGTCGAGGACGTCGTCGAGGATCTGGAAGGCGAGCCCGATCCGCTCGCCGAACCCCCCGAGCGTCGCCGGGTCGGTGTCGGCCTCGAGCGCCCCGAGCTCGCAGGCGGCGCGGAACAGCACCGCGGTCTTCAGCCGGCAGCGCATCAGGTAGCGGTCGACGGTCACCTCCGCGCTCCAGGCGTCGGCCCTTTGCGCCAGCTCGCCGAGAGCCAGCTCACGGCTGGCGCGGGTGAGGATCCGGACCGCGTCAGCGGACCCGCCGGCGGCGAGCTCGGCGAACGCGCGCGAGAACAGCAGGTCGCCGGTGGCGATCGCCAGCCCGCGTCCCCCGGTGGCGACCACGGTCGGGCGGCCGCGGCGGAGCGCCGAGCCGTCGAGCACGTCGTCGTGAACGAGCGTCGCGCCGTGGACGAGCTCGACCGCGACCGCGGCGCGGACGAGGCGGTCGGTCTCGGGCGGCGGCGCGCCTGCCGCGATGCACACGAGCAGCGGGCGCAGGCGCTTCCCGCCGGCGGAGATCGTGTCACCGGCGTAGCGCGCGAGCACAGGCCCATGACCGACCGCGAGCTCGGCCATCCGGCGCTCGACGCGATCCATGATCCGCGTGAGCTCCTGACCCCCGGCATCGACGACGGCCTGTGCGCCCAGGCTCATCAGGTTGGGACCGTCCCCATGTGTAAGGCGATGATCCCTCCTGCGGTGAGCACATACCGGATCTCGCGCAACCCGGCGTCCCACATTTGTGCGGCGAGCTCCTCCGGCCCTGGGAAGCGCTTGACCGAGCTCGGCAGGTAGCTGTAGGCCTGCGAGTCGACGACGCGGCCGAGCGCCGGGATCGCGTGGTCGAACCACAGGTCGAAGAAGGTCGACAGGGGCGGGCGCCGCGGAGTCGTGATCTCGAGCACAACCACTCGGCCGCCGGGCCGGACGACCCGTGCCATTTCCGAGAGACCGCGCTGGAGGTCCGAGAAGTTGCGGGCGCCGAAGCCGACGGTGGCGGCGTCGAACTCGCCGTCGGCGTAATCCAGCGCGAGCGCGTTGCCCGATTCGAATCGCACGAGTGCGCCCGCCTTCGCGCGGGCGAGCTCGAGCATCCGCTCGGAGAAGTCCATCCCGACCACCTCGCCGCCTGGCGCGACGCGCGTGGCTAGTTCGAGGGCCAGGTCACCGGTGCCCGTGGCGACGTCGAGTGCGCGGTCGCCCGGCGAGAGATCGGCGAGGTCGGCGGCGCGCCGGCGCCACTCGTGATGGAGACCGGCCGTCATGACGGAATTCATCCGGTCATACAGACCGGCGATCCGGTCGAACATGGCACGGACCTGCGGTTCGTCTAGCGCCCCGGGCGCGCCAGCCGGCGCGAACTGTGCACTCGCCATGGTCCCGATGGCGCCGGCTATTGGAGTTCCGAGAGGAACTGGACCAGGTTGTTGAACTTCTCTGGCGGAAGGTTCTTGAACGACGGCATCGGCGGCGTCGGATTACGCAGCGTGGACGCG
>DATKFF010000160.1:0-12976 GCA_035511595.1 Solirubrobacteraceae bacterium
GCCCAGCCGGCCGACGACACAGCCGGCGCACCGGCGAACTCAGTCCTGCACGCATAGAAACGCAAAACGCCACAGATAGTCAGCGAATGGAGAGCTTCAAATGACATTGATCAATGTTGGAACCGAGAACACAGCCGACATCGAGCTGCACTACCGCGATCATGGATCCGGAAAGCCGATCGTCCTGATCCACGGTTATCCGCTCGACGGGAACTCCTGGGAGCGCCAGGAGCGCGTGCTGCTGGCCCAGGGGTATCGCTGCATCACCTATGACCGGCGCGGGTTCGGACGCTCTAGCCAGCCGACGATCGGGTACGACTACGACACGTTCGCGGCCGATCTCAAGTCGCTGCTGGATCACCTCGCGCTTGACCAGGACGTCGTGCTCGCGGGGTTCTCGATGGGCACCGGCGAGGTCACCCGCTACCTCGGGACGTACGGGTCGGCTGGAATCAGCAAGGCGGTGCTGATCGGGTCGATCCCGCCGTACCTGCTCCAGACCGACGACAACCCCCAGGGCGTTCCCAAGGACGTGTTTGACGGCTTCAAGCAGGCGGTTGTCGCCGACCGGTACGCCTTCCTGGACTCGTTTCTCGGCAACCTCTACAACACGGACGTCCTCGCGCCCGACCGGATCAGTGACGCGGCTCTGCGCGCGAGCTCCCAGGTGGCCTACGGCAGCGGCCCGTACGCCACGTACGCGTGCATCGACACGTGGCTGACCGACTTCCGCGGCGATCTGCCCAAGATCGACATTCCGGTCCTCGCGATTCACGGAACCGCCGACCGGGTCCTCCCGTTCGCGGTCACCACGGCCAGACTGCGGGACGAGCGGCTGATCGCCGATCTGACCGTGGTCGAAATCGACGGCGGTCCGCACGATGTCGGGTGGACGCACCCCGACGAGGTCAACTCGGCGTTGCTCTCGTTCCTCGGCAGCCCGGCAGGGGACCGAGACGCAACGATGGCGGCAGCCGGCCAAATGTGAGCTCAGACGCGGGCGGCCGCGGCCGGTGCTGCGGCCGCCCTACTCCTGCGCATGCCGGCTATTCATTTCACCAATCTGCTGATCGTTGCCGCGGCCGGACTCCTAGCGCCACTGGCGCTGGGGTTCTTCCCGCGCCTTCGGATTCCGGCGATCGTGCTCGAGATCGTGCTGGGAATCGTTCTCGGCCCCTCGGTGCTCGGGTGGGTCAAGCCCGACGCCCCGGTCGCGATCCTTGCCCTTGTCGGGCTCGCCTTCCTACTGTTCCTGGGGGGTCTTGAGTTCGACGTCGAGCGCCTGCGAGGGCGGGTTCTAAGGCTGGCGGCGATCGGATTCGGCGTCTCGTGCGGGATCGCGATCGGCCTCGGCTTCGGGCTGAGAGCGGGTGGGTTCGTCAAATCGCCGCTGTTCGTGGCGATCGTGCTCGTCGCCACCTCGCTGGGCGTGGTTTTCCCGGTGCTGAAGGACTCCGGCAATCTGACGAGCGGCTTCGGGCAGCTCGTAATCGCGGCGTCGTCGATCGCGGAGTTCGGGTCGATCGTCCTGCTATCGCTGTTCTTCTCGGGGAAGGGTTCGACCAGCACGAGTGGGACGCTGATCCTGCTCGTCGTGTTCGGCGTGGTCGTGGTGGTGGTAGGCCTCGCGATCTGCGGCTTCGAGCACTCGATGAGCCTCGGGGGCGTGCTGCAGCGCCTCCAGGACACGACCGCGCAGATCCGGGTCAGAGCAGCGTTCGTGCTGTTGATCGGTTTCGCGGCGCTGGCCGACAGCGTCGGCTTCGAAACGATCCTCGGCGCGTTTGCCGCCGGCGTGCTGCTCACCCTGATCGACCGCGACCAGGCGATGACTCATCCGGAGTTCCGCGTCAAGCTCGAGGCCGTCGGGTTCGGCGTGTTCATCCCGATCTTCTTCGTCACCAGCGGAGTCCGGTTCGACCTGAACGCGCTATTCGCGAGCGCTTCGACCGTGGCCAGGGTTCCCCTGTTCCTGCTCGCCATCTACCTTGCCCGCGGCCTGCCCGCGCTCGTGTACGTGCGGCTGCTCGGGCGCTACAAGTCGGCGATCGCGGGCGTCCTTCAGTCGACCTCGCTGACATTCATCGTCGCGGCGACACAGATCGGCCTCAGCCTGGGCGCCGTGAGCCGAGCGAGCGCCGCAGCTCTGATCGCCGCGGGCCTGCTGTCGGTCGCGATCTCCCCGACGCTGGCCTTGGTGCTGCTGCGTCGGGGACAGCCCGCGGACGCCGCGCCTGTGGATTCGCCGAGCCCGGTGATGCCGGTGATCAGTGCCGAGGATCGGGCGCTCTCACGCGTCAAGGGCGCGACATCCGCAGCGTGATGAGCTCGCTCGCCAGTCACCGCGTCGCGTTCTGGGCCTCACTGAATGCTCGCGAGCGCCGGACGCTGGCCGCGATGGCCTCAGCGGTCGTGGGTCTACATGTGGTCGGCTTCGTCGCCCTGCTCGCGTTCGCCGTGCCAGGCCGCGATCACCTCGGCAAGGCCGGGGCGCTGACGATCGGGATCGGGATCACCGCGTACACGCTCGGGCTGCGACACGCGTTCGATGCCGATCACATCTCCGCGATCGACAACACCACGCGCAAGTTGATGGCCGAGGGTAAGCGGCCTTTGAGCGTCGGCTTCTGGTTCTCCCTCGGACACTCGACGATCGTGTTCGCACTCGCGCTTTTGATCTCGATCGGCGTGCGCTCGCTCAACGGGCCCGTAAAGGAAGGGCACTCGAACTTGCACCAGACCACCGGTCTACTAGGCACCGCGATCTCGGGCGGGTTTCTCTACCTAATCGCCGTGATCAACGTCGCGATTTTGCTCGGCATCGTCAGGGTGTTTCGCGAGATGAAGACCGGCCGCTACGACGAAGCCGAGCTCGAGCGCCAGCTGGACAACCGCGGACTTATGAACCGTCTGTTTGGCCGCGTGACCAAGGTCGTCTCCAGGCCCCACCACATGTACGGGGTTGGTCTGTTGTTCGGCCTGGGGTTTGACACCGCGAGCGAAGTCGCGCTGCTCGTGATCGCCGGCAGCGCGGGCGCAGCCGGGTTGCCGTGGTACGCGATCCTGTGCCTGCCGGTCCTGTTCGCTGCAGGGATGTCGCTGATGGACTCGATCGACGGCACCTTCATGAACTTCGCCTACGGCTGGGCACTCTCCGAGCCCGTCCGCAAGGTCTTCTACAACCTCACGATCACGAGCCTGTCGATCGCGGTGGCGGTGGTCATCGGCACGATCGAGCTCGGTGGCCTGGTCGCCTCAGAACTGAACCTGTCCGGCTCGTTCTGGAGCTGGTTCGAGAACATCAACCTGAACGTTCTTGGGTTCGTGATCGTCGCGATGTTCATCGCCACGTGGGCGATCGCGCTCACGATCTGGCGGCTTGGACACATCGAGGAGCGCTGGTCGGCGCACCTGGAAGACGCGGGGTCGGCCGGCTAGCTCGCGGTTCAGGCGTCGTAGTCCACGGTCACGGCCGGGGTGGTTGGGTGGGATTGGCAGGTGAGCACGTAGCCGTCGCTGAGGTCGGCTTTGCCGAGCGCGAAGTTCTGATCCATCTCGACCGTCCCGGCGAGAAGCTTGGCCTTGCAGGTCCCGCAGGCGCCGCCCATGCACGCGTAGGGCGTGTCGTCGCGGACCTGGAGCGCCGCTTCGAGGATCGTGTCCCCGGGCTCGAGCTCGACCGTCTGTTCCGTGCCCGACAGGCGGATGGTCACGCTCGCCGCCGCGTAGTCGCGACTGCCGGCCGTGCTCCTGTCGTAGCCGTAGAACAGTTCGAGGTGGATGCGGTCGAGATCGACGCTGTGGTCGAGCAGCGTCTGGCGAGCTGATGTGACGAGCTGGAGCGGACCGCAGAGGAACCACTCGTGCACGGTTGCGGGGGCGAGCCCGTTGCTCAGCCAGCGGCCGAGTTTCTCTTCGTCGATCCGGCCGCTGAGCTCGGGCGGGTGGTTCGGATCGCGTGTGTGCACGTGCAGGATCTCGAGCCGGTCGGCGTAGCGTGACTCGAGCTTGTCGAGCTCGTGTCTGAACATCGTCGTCTCGGCGGTGCGGTTGCCGTAGATCAGCGTGAACCGGCTCTCGGTTTCGATCTCCAGCGTCGTTCGCAGGATCGAGAGGATCGGTGTGATCCCGCTACCCGCGGCGATCGCGACGTAGTTCCTGCGCGCCAGCGGATCGAGAGGTGTCCCGAAGCTGCCGGTAGGGGTCATCAGCTCGAGTTCGTCTCCGGGGTGCAGTCGCTCAAGCGCGAACGTCGAGAACGCGCCGCCTGGGATCCCCTTGACCGCGATCGCGAGCTCGCCGCCGGTGGCGGGTGAGCAGATCGAGTAGTTGCGCCTGACGCCTTGACCGCCGAGGTCGGTCCGCACAGTCAGGTGCTGTCCGGCGTCGAACCGGAACTCCTCGCGCAGCCAGGCGGGGACGTCGAAGGTGATCTCGACGCTGTCTTCGGTGAGCCGGTGCACGCCCTTGACTGGCACCCTGTGGAACACCGCGTGCGAGGCCGAGGATCGGTTAGGCATCCGTACCGGTAGGAGCTTCAGCAGCTTGCGGTTGAGCTTCTTCCACTCGCGGAACTCCTCGGGGTTCAGCTGCTGGCCGAACACTGTCCCGATCGCCGCGTCGCGCTCGAGGTAGGCCTCCTCGTTGCGCCGCCACGTCGCGAGATAGCGGTGGAACGGGACGGATGGGTGCAGGTGGTGGACGAGGTGGTAGTTCTGCGACAGCAGCAGCGGCGTGAACAGCCACTCCATCCCGACCCGATTGCGCGTCGCGCGGTAGCGGTTATCGCGCTGGGTGTCTTCAAGGCCGTGGTGTGGCAGCCAGTCGAACCACCACGCCAGCGCGAACATCGCGATCCGCTCCGGGATCAGGTAGATCACCAACAACAGCCAGAAGCTGCCGGTCACGATCGTGGTCACGATCACTGCGACGGTCAGCGTCATGAGCGCGAAGGTCTCCGCGACCTCGGCCCGCGGCCGACGTTTGATGCTTTGGGCATAGAACGGGACGTAGGCCAGATCCATCGCCGCCCACCGGAACGGCAGCTGCCACCACTTCCCGTGGCTCGCGAACGTGTCCGGGTCGCGGTCGTCGTCGTTGGAGTGCCGGTGGTGCTCGATGTGGATGAACCCGAACGCGCCGAACGAGATCGAGCTCGAGACGAACAGCATCGCCGCCCGCCCGAACACCCCGTTCACCCACCGCCTGGAGCTGATCGAGTAGTGCGAGGCGTCGTGCAGCACCGTGAACATCACGAAGATCGCGACCGCGTTCAGCGCGATCGTCAGCGCCCGTGGCGCCCGGTGATCGAGCGCCAGCCAGCTCGACGCGGCGAACACTGTCAGCGCACCGGAGAAGATCCCCACGATCGGCCACGACAACCGCGGGACCAGCTCGCCGGGGTCGGGTAGGGCGTGGCGCTCCGCCCGCGTCTCGCCGAGTCGTGGCTGTACGGAGACTGACATCAGAACTGGCCTTCCTTTCGCATCATCGAGTCGCGGTATGGCAAATGTGGGTGGCTGGCCAGGGCCGACCGACGGCGGTGGAGGAGCCTCGGAGCGAGGTCCCTCCACGCGCCTGTCGGTCGGGGGTTGCGTCAACCCGCCCGGCAGCCCTGCTTTTCGAACTGCGAGGCCGTCATGTAGCTCACGGTGGGCAGGTAGGCACCCATCGTCTGCTTGACCGTTGCCGGCGAGGCGACGTTCTGGACCGCGTTCTTGAACGAGGGGTGCGCCGTGGTCGCGAGGTTGCGGACGATCAACAGCGTCGAGTCGGGACGGGTGTAGCCGTCGCCGGTCCTGCCCCAGTTCATCCACGCCACGCCGCACTTGTCGGTCGCGTTGGTGGGCCGGTCCTGCGCCAGGCTGACCACGATCGTGTAGTCACGCTTGGCGTTGATCGGAACCTCCTCGTCGGCCAGGCACGGGCCGGTCGTCTTGCCGCTGGTCGGTCCTTCGTTGTTGCAGATCGACCAGTAGCGCAGCTGCGTAGCGCCTTGCATCCGTCCCTCCCCGGCATAGGTCGTCGGGGTGGTTGGCAGCTTGCCACGCAGCACGGCGACGTTCTGACCCTTGTGGTTGGGTCCGAACCTGCGATCCAGCCACGTGAACACGTACCCGTTCGCCGGGTTCGCCCCGAGTCCGGTCGCGGTCAGCGGCAGGCTCGAGATCATGCCCTGATCCGCGGTCCCCGCGTAGTACGGCGCGAGCAGCCACGACGGCCCGTAGTACTTGTACCAAACGGCCGGATCGGTCGCGGGATGCTCGGGGGATGAGCTCAGCGCGAGCAGCTGCTGGATCTTGCTCTCCGGGAACAGGATCGGGTTGACGTTGACCAGGTTGGTCGCGCCCGGCTTGGTCTGAACCGCGGCGCATGCCGCCTGGTCCGTCGAGGGCGTGCCGTCCGCCGGGACATAGCTCGCGGTCGGAACGCCGACCCCGCCCGTGAAGTCGCGGCCCTTGTCAGGTAGATACACGCGCGCAGCGATCGTGAACGCCTGGTCCGCGGGCTGGCCGGCTGCGCCCGCGTACACGGTGTTCGGCTGCTCGTGGCCGGGCCCCGGGTCGGGCTGATCGACGATCGTCACCGTGTACGAGCGGTGCGTCGCGTCGCGATTCGCGCCCGGGAGGAACGGGTTGGTCGACCCCTGGTCGGGCTTGATGTTGACGTCGTAGAGATAGGAGCGCAGCACCCCGAGCGGCGAGGTGATCGTGAACGAGAAGAACCGCGAGTGCGGGAACCGCCCGCGCAGCACGATCTTGCCGCCGGCCGGGATCGTGTCGGTCGAGACCTCGTAGTTGGTGTGCGAGTCCGGCCAGATGATGTTCCGGGTCTCCTGCGTGTACGAGGTGCCCCAGAAGCACGTGTGCGAGTCCTGGCCACCGGGGCCGTTCGCCGGGAAGTGGACCACCGCGCGGTCCGAGCTCTTGGCGGCTGGGAATGTCCCCGCCGCCGCGACGCCGCTCATCGCCGCGAGCGTGCCCGCCGCGGCGACGGTGGCGCCGATCCATCTTGACTTTCTCATACCGAGTCTCTCCTTCGAGGCCTGCGATCGAGCCGCGCTCGGGCACAGCTCTCCATTGCTTATTGAAAGCAGTATAAACAGCTATTGAAGCCTCTGTCAATACCATTGAAGGCATCTTCAACAACCGCTACGCTGCTTCCAATGGCAAGCCGCGCCCGCACCCGACTCGCCCCAGACGCCCGCCGCGAGGACATCCTCGACCACGCCCGTCAACTATTCGGACGCAGGAGCTACGCGGCCGTCTCCGCCAGCGAGATCGCCCGCGCCGCCGGCGTCACCCCCGCGCTCATCAGCCACTACTTCCCCGGCGGCAAGCGCGAGATCTTCCTTGTGCTCGTCGCGCACCTGAGCGACAGTGTCATCGAGACGATCCAAGCCGACCCCACCAAGCCGCTACGTGACCGCACCGACGAGACGGTCAACAACTGGCTCGACTTCCTCGACCGCAACCGCGAGACGTGGCTCGCCACCGCAGCGCAGGGGGACTACATCGCCGACCCCGACCTGCAAGCACTCGTCGATGCCGTGAGGGACCGAACGGTCGACACCCTGATCGCCGGCTTCTCTGACATTCTCACCGACGATCCACCCACGCGCCTGATGCTCCGCAATTGGCTCGGATTCAACCGCGCCAGCTCACGCAGCTGGCTCAACGGTGAGGCGACACGCGCGCAAACAGCGCTCCTGCTCGCCGAGACGCTCCAGCACCTCATCACGACCGTCGCGCCCGCACTCAAACAGCTCGACACCCGCGACCACGACGGGACGACATGACAGCCAGTCGCTTCGCTGCGCCCAGCTCGCTACCAGGTCAACTCGATCTCAAACTCGGTGTTGTCGTCCTCCACCTCAAACTCGATCTTCATGGCGATCTCGTTGGGCACCTTCGCGACAAAACGCGCCTCACGTCGCTCGAGGATGATGTCGTTGCCCGAGGCGAGCTCGTCCGCGATCGCGTGAAGGCGAGCAGCCGCGTCCTCGCGCGACATCGTGCTCTTCTCTTTCAGTTCCAGCTCCATCGCAAGCTCCAATCGTCCGAGTTCAGGTCAAACGCTTCATCGCTGGAAACCGTCGCGAGCCGGTAACGCGCTGCTAGGCGGGCAGCGAGTTGAGCTCCTTCGCAAGCCGCTTGCCGTCCGCGTTGATCTCGCGCTCCTCGCTCTTCGCTGCGCGCGTGAGCGCCTTGTCGAGCTGCTCCTGGACGCGCGACCTGCCGATCACGACCAGCGCGGCCTGGCCGTCGTCGAGATGTTCGCCGAGCTCCTTCGCGTCGCCCCGCGACATTCCGCCGAGGGCATGCCCGATCCCGCCACCCGCAGCCGCGCCAACGATCGCGGCGCCGAGGATCGAGGGCGGGAACACGATCCCCACCAGCGCGCCAACCGCAGCCCCCGTCCAGGCGCCGTGCTGAGTCGGCTTCTCGTGCTTGGTCACATGCACCTTGCCGTCCTCATCCTTGTACACCAGCGCGACGTCATAGCTGCCCACCAGCGCCGCGGAGTGCAGGTCAAGCAGCGTCGCGTAATCCTCATCGGCGCCATCGCGATCCGCATACACCGCCGCATACACAAACACTGGGTCGTCTTTACCCATCCTCCTGCTCCTTTTCGCCCGCGCTACTTATTGGGGCGATAGTTGAAACGGCTACCGGATCTCCGCGGGCGGAGGACCGCCGGGCTCCTGATGTCTCAGGCCTCTGCGCACAAGAGGCCACAGGGCCAGGCTAGGGTCGGCAAACCCAACACTCATCACCCAAAACGGATGAATGAAGCGTCCGCGTCGGTCGGGTCGCGGCGACGGTACGACGCGGCGAAGGAATCGAACCTTCCAAGCGGGGGGCTGCCCGGCCCTGCCAGTTTTTTGAAGACTTGCAGGGACCCCCCGCAAACGCCCGTCCCTACCGGCGCGCCGCTCTCGGGGGAATGAAAAGGGAATGACGACTCCTCAGCCAGCTTGCATTGCTACCTGCGGCGTCGGACCACGAGGCCACTGAGTCTGTATGGATGATCCGCCGACGACGGTCAGGCGCTTGGCGATCGGACCAGCGCGGGGATCCCTATCCGCCGTCCTAAGCCGGGGCGACCTCCAGGCCCCACACACCATGGAGGACAGCCCAGCGCCGGTCCCCTGGTCTCTGGTCTGCAGTCGGTGGCGCCACGCCGGTTGGGCGGCCGCAGTGTGGCTTAGTTCGCTACTTGCACGGCATGAAACGTGCCGGCGAAGAAGATGAGCGGGTCTTTAGCGGGCGAGATGCGCAGGTTGTCGACCCGTCCTACGACGATCCAGTGATCGCCGGTGGGATGTTCGGCGACGATTTCGAACTCGAAGGAGGCGAGGGCGTCGGTCAGGAGCGGTACGCCGCCGTGGCCGGGTTCCCAGTCCAGGCCGGCGAATCGGTCGGCGCCGGGAGGGGTCGCGCGTGCAACGAACCGCTCGTGCTGTCGTCCGAGAACGTTCACGCCGAAGCGTCCCGCCTTTCGCATCCGGCACCAGGTGAGCGAGCTACGGGATGGACAGAACGAGACCAGAGGCGGCTCGAGCGAGACCGATGCGAGCGAGTTCACGATCAGACCCGTGGGCTCGCCGTCCGGTGCTGCGGTGAGGAACGCGACTCCGGTCGCGAACCTACCGAGGGCTTCGCGAAACGAGCGAGCGTCTCGCGGCGGCGCGGGCTTGGATCGAGCTGCGAGCGCCATCTCTAGTGGAGAGCGGTTTCTTCGCCGAGCGCGACGTGGGCGAGGTAGTCGTAGGCACGGTTGGCGCCGAGCGGGTGCATGAATGACCCGGCCTTGGCGTCCCGGTACGCACGGGCGAGTGGGCTGCCGCTGACGTAGCCGGCGCCGCCAGAGAGCGCGAGCGCCCGATCCACGATGCGGGCGGCCGCTTCGTTGACGAACGCTTTGGCCGCCTGCGCTTCGGCGAACAGACCTTCGAGCTCCTCGGCGGTGCCGTCGGACGCCGGGTTGGCCGCGCGATGCTTGTCGATCAGCATGGCCGCGCGCGACAGGACGCCCCGCGAGGCAGCGAGGTCGACCGTGTTGTCGGCGATCTGCATGCGGGGGCGCGCATCGCCGTTGATGCGTCCGGCGATGCCGCGGCGGGCGATCTGGTCGGCCGACTCGGCGATGCCGAGCGAGGCCGCGGCGTGGAACAGCCCTGCCACGAGGTTGCGCTCCATGTACGGGACCGGATCGCCGGCTCGGAAGCCACCACGCACGCCGGACTCGGGCAGTCGGACGTTGTCGAGCGAGATCGAGTTGCTGCCGGAGGCCCGCATCCCGAGCGCGTCCCAGTCGTCGTGGACGACGACACCGGGCGCGTCGGTGGGGACCATTGCGTAGGCGTAATGCTCGGTGCCCTCGCGGTCGGTGTAGGTGACGGCCACGTAGAGATCGGTGGCGGCCGGCGACATCGTCGCGAACATCTTGCGGCCGTCGATCCGCCAGCCGGATTCGGTGCGGGTGGCGAGCGTGCCCGGCCGCGTGAGGTCCTGTCCGCGCTCGCTGATCGCGGCGGCCAGGACGACGCCGTCACGGGCAATCTGCTCAAGCGAGGAGGCGAAGCCGCGGGCGCGGCGCTCCGCGCCGGCGGCGAGAGCAACCTCGCGACGGCGTTCCATGTTGAGCACCGCGACCAGGTGCATGCTCGATCCGATCGCGACCGAGGCGTCACCGCGCGCGAGGCGACTTGCTGCAACAACGAGGTCGTGTGCGGAGGAGACGCCGAGTCCGCCGAGCTCGACGGGGACGGGCGCGCTGAAGTAGCCCGCGGCCTTGAGGGCATCGATTGCCTCAAACGGGTAGCTGCCGTCGCGGTCGTGCTCGGCCGCGCGGGTCGCGAGCTCCTTGGAGAGCATCTCGGCGATCGCCACGAGGCGGGCGCCGGCTTGGGTATCGGCTTTCAGTTCGATTGGCATGGCGGATCTCCGATCCGCTCGTCGCGGCTCGTGGCCAGAGCATGGCTCCAGCCACGAGCCGCATCCGAGGCTTTAGTGGGTGCTCACCTCGACGGCGACCGGCACGCCGTTGGTGACCATGTCGTAGACGGCGGAGCGCTTCTGGGCTCGCTCCACGATCTCGCGGAGCTTCTCCTCGGGCGCGTTGCCGGCTATCCGGAACGAGACGGCGATGTGGTCGAACCCGTTGCGGGGCTCGTCGTCCACCCCCAGCGCGCCGCGCACGTCCATGTCGCCGGTGAGCGTCGACTCGACGGATGTGAGGTCCACCTTGCGCGCCGCGGCCACGTAGACGATCGATGTCGTCAGACACGCAGCGAGGGCGTGCAGCAGGTGCTCCGCGGGATTGGCGCCGGTGTCGGTGCCGAGCAGGATCGCCGGCTCCCCCGCGTCGATCACAAACTCCTCGCCCCGGGTCTCGTCCTCCGCGCCCGCGGCGTAGAAGCCCTTGATGGTCGAGCGGTTGTGAGACCCGTCGATCCAGCGGTTGGTGGCGCGGAACTGGAACCTGGCGAGCTCCGGCCGAGCCTTGATCAGGTCGAGGGTGCCGAACAGCTGCTCGGTGTCCACCCCGTTGCGGATCGTGCGTGTGTCTGTTACTGCGGTCATTTTGAGACCTCCTCGGTCGTCGTCGTGTTGGCGGGGTCCTCCTCCTGGGTGGCTCGCGCGACCCTGGTGCCACCACCCAGGAGCGGATGGGAGGTGTGGCGGAATGGGGCTACGGGCTTAGGCGCGAGGGGCCGAACGGTGTAAGCGCCGTACTCGTGGCTAGCGTGCTGCGCACGACCGCTGTCGCAGCTGGACGAGCTTCTCGCGCATGAGTCGGCGGTACAGGTAAGGGGACATTGGGTGGTTCCTTTCGGTTGATGTCCGCGGTCGAGAGCCCTCATCGGAAGAACGTCCCGCCCCGCGAGGCTGATGGCGGTCCGAGCCTCCGCGGCTGGTTCGTCGACGCGAGCGGCGACGACTCCCTTACCTCGCTGACCGTGCGGCCGGCATATGCGAACGGGTGCATGAACGCATCGGATGCGTCCTGTGCGCGAACCGCGACCGAGACAGCTTCAGTCTCGCGATCCGCGACCACGACGCGCAGCGCGGCGGTCGCGGGGTTCCACGCGAGCGTGACCGTCAATCCGTCTGCGGTCCGCTGATCCAGTTCGCGGTAGCTTCCGGGGAGTCCTTGGTGGTGGCTCATGACGGCGATCATGCGCCGCCACGGAGCTCTTGTCGCTAGCCGGCCCGCCCCAGTGTTTTGTCCTAGGCCCCCAGTCCCAGCGCTGCCGGCAGCTCCCCGCGTGCGCCGACGTCGAGCTTGCGGTAGACGTTGCGCAGGTGCCACTGGACGGCTTTGACCGTCACAAACAGGCGCTGGGCGATCTCCCGGTTAGTGAGGCCTTCCGCGGCCAGCGCCGCGACGCGGTCCTCGCTGGCCGTCAGCGACTCTCGGCCCGACAGCAGCCGCCGGTCGCGGCGCGGGCGTGCGCCCGCGGCGACGAGCTCCTCGTGCGCCCGGTCCGCCAGTCCGCTCGCCCCCACGCGCGCGGTCGCGTCGAGCGCCTCGCGCAGGACGTCCCGCGCCTCGGCGCGCTCGCCCGCACGCCTGAGCGCCGCGCCAAGCTCGAGCACCGAGCGCGCGTGCTCGAGCCGGCCCTCCGCGAGCTCGAGCGTGGCGACCGACGCCCGCAGCGCCTCCAGGCCGGCGGTGCCCCGGGCGACTAGGCCCACCGTCCGCAGCGCAGTCCCCTCCGCGTCCGGGATGCCGAAGCGGCGGGCGTCGGCGAGCTCTTCCTCCACGATCGTGCACGCCTCCCCGTCGCGGTCGAGCGCCGCCAGCGCCAGCGCGGCGGACGACCGCCACCCGCAGCACCCAGGGTTGGAGATCGTCACCGACATGAGATTTCCCGCCGCGCGGGCATCTTTCAGCGCGTCGGTCCAGCGGCATTGCGCGAGGTGCAGGTTCGCGCGCGCCGTGAGGAACAGGCCGAGGGGCAAGGTGG
>DATKFF010000161.1:0-5156 GCA_035511595.1 Solirubrobacteraceae bacterium
GCGCTCGTGCGAACACGGCTCGACGCGGTGCTCGATGCGCTCCCGGGCGAGCCGCGTACCGCGGTCGAGATCGCTCCGGCGGTCCACGACCAGCCGATCACCGAGCGCAACGCGTCGTGGCTGCTCTCCGAGACGCTCTGCTACCTGACCCACCTGGAGCGCCTGGGGCGGGTGACGCGTGAGCCCGACGGGGACCTCACGCGCTGGCGGGCGGCGTAGGCCTTGCCGCCTTCCCCGAACCAACCTTGCCACACTCGTGTCAAGGTTGTAGAGTTCCGGCGACCGTGCGCATCGATGAGATCCTCGCCGCGACCGACGAGCCGGTCTTCTCGTTCGAGTTCTTCCCGCCGAAGACGGACGAAGGGTGGCAGAACCTGCGCGCCACCCTCGAAGATCTGAAGGCTTTCGAACCGGACTTCGCGTCGGTTACCTATGGCGCCGGCGGCTCGACCCGTGATCGGACGCTCGAGGTCACCAAGTGGATCAAGCAGGACCTGGGGATCGAGGCGATGGCGCACCTCAGCTGCGTCGGCGCCTCCCGGAACGACCTTGTGACGATCCTGGACGGGATCGGGGAAGCCGGGATCGACAACGTGCTCGCGCTCCGCGGCGACGCCCCGCGCGGCGAAACCGAGTGGCGTCCCCACCCCGGCGGCCTGCGCTACTCGACCGAGCTGGCCGCGCTGATCGCCGAGCGATACCCGTTCGGCGTCGGCGCCGCGTGTTTTCCCGAGATCCATCCCGAGGCGCCGGACCTCGCCCACGACCTGCGCTTCCTAAAGGAGAAGGTCGACAGCGGCGCCTCGTTTCTGATCACGCAGCTGTTCTTCGACAACGAGCTGTATTTCCGGTTCGTGGAGGAGGCGCGGGCGGTCGGGATCGACGTCCCGATCATCCCGGGGATCATGCCCGTCGCAAACGTGGGGCAGATCAAGACGATCACGGGCATGTGCGGCGCGACTATCCCTGGCGGTCTGCTCGAGGCGCTCGAGTGGCGCGCAGCGGACCCGGACGCCGTGCTCCAGCTCGGCGTCGCGTACGCCACCTTGCAGTGCGCCGAGCTGCTGGCGCGGGGGGCGCCCGGAATCCACTTCTACACGCTCAACCGCTCGCCCGCGACCCGCGCGATCCTGTCGGCGCTGAAGCTGCTGCGCCCCTGGGTCCGGAGGGAAGTGGTCAGGACGGCGGGGTGACGTCGGTGACGTGGGCGACCATCGGGCGCCCGTCGAGCTCGTAGCGGATGTCGACCTCGTCGTTGCGCTTGTACGTGCCGATCCCCCAGAACCCCAGCAGCCACGCGCGCAGCCCGAGCTTCTGCTGCACCAGCTCACGCGTGAACACGAGCTCACCTTCGCTCACGCGGTAGTCGCGACCCAGCTCCTGCGGGACGCCGTTGACGTAGACCTCGAACGGCCTGCGCACGCCGGGAGGAAGCTTCACCGTGGTGGCCGGCATCATCCTCAGCCTCGCAGATCCCGGACCACCATCGACAGCACGGCGTTGTCGACCCGTTCGCCGCGCTCACGTGTGTATCCGCGGAGCACGCCCTCATGCTCAAAACCGGCGGCCTGCGCCGCGCCGATCATGCGGTCGTTGTCGGACTCTGTGAACAGGCCGACACGCTGGAGCCCGCTTTCTCGCAGCAGCCAGCCGGCGACCAGCGCGAGCGCCCGCGAGCCGAGCCCCCTGCCTCTGCGCTGGGGGACCACCCAGATGCCCAGGTCGGCGCGCGAGTTGTCCCAGTCGACGCTGTGGACGTGGATCTGGCCGCGGCACGTGTCGTCCCCGGCCTCGAGGACCGTCAGCGTGAGCCGGCGCCCGGCGACGCGATCGGCCTCGGCGCGCTCGGCGCGGCGCCCGAGCTCGGCGCCGCTCGGCGGCCGGAGCTGTCCCATCCGGACATACAGCGAGGGGTCGTCCTGGTAGGCGATCAGGATCTCTGGAATGTCGCGCTCGGCGCCGCCGCGGACGTCGACGAGCCCATCGGTGAGCGGCTCGCGGAGCTCGGGGAGGGAGGGCATGTCGGGCCCGGACCGTACCCTCTCCGCGCATGGATGCAAGCGGCCTCCCATCGGCGATCGAGTATGCGGTCAGGCGGTCGGACCGCGCCCGGCGGGTGCGGGTCACGGTCGACCCAACCCGCGGGGTCGAGGTCGTACTCCCGCGCCGCGCGCCCGAGCGCGAGGCGGCTGCAGCGATCCGCGAGCTGACGCCGTGGATCGAACGACGGGTCGCGGAGCTCGAGCGCGCCCGCGCGGCGGTGGCGTCCCGGGGCAACTCGGTCCCGTACCTGGGTGGCGCGCTGCAGCTCGTCGTCCAGCCAGGGCGGACGCGGGCACACCGGCGGGGAGCCGAGCTGCTGGTCCCGGACGGCGCCGCACAGCGTCCGGCACTCGAGCGCTTCTACCGCCGCGCTGCGCACATAGAGGTCGCATCGCGGCTCGACCGCGCGTGCGCACAGGTCGGCGCGGGCTACTCGCGCCTTCAGATCCGCGGCCAGCGGACCCGCTGGGCCAGCTGCTCTCGCTCGGGCGCGATGAGCTTCAACTGGCGACTGCTGCTCGGCCCCGAGTCCGTGCTCGACTACGTCGTCTGGCATGAGGTCTGCCACCTCGAGGTGATGGACCACTCGCCACGCTTCTGGGCGCTGCTCGCGGCGCGCTGCCCCGACTACCGCGAGCAAGTTCGCTGGCTGCGGCGAAACGGCGCAACGCTCGTGCTCTAAAAACGCCCTGCTAGGCGATGCCGCTCCGGACCGCCTGCACGGCCGCTTGGATCCGGTTCTCGAGATGGAGCTTGGCGAGGATGCTGGCGATGTGATTTGCGACCGTGTTCGTGCTGAGGTGGAGCTCTCCCGCGATCTCGTGGTTGCTGTGTCCGCTGGCAAGCCGCGTGAAGATCTCGAGCTCCCTCTCTGTCAACGCCGCCCGGATCGCGACCGCGGCGGTCCTGCCGGTCGGCGTGACGGGGATGTCCAGCTCGCGGATGCGTTGCAAGATCCGTCCGGCGATCGTCGGGGAGAGCACTGACTCGCCTGCTGCGGTGGCTCTCACGGCGCCGATGATCGTCTCCGATGGCGCGCTTTTGAGGATGTAGCCGCTGGCGCCGGCGATGATCGCTTCGACGACGAGATTCTGCTCGACGCGGGTCAGGACCAGCACGCGCGAGGCGGGAGCCAGCCGCGCGAGCTGCTTGATCACCTGGACGCCAGAGATCCCCGGGAGCCGCAGATCCATCACAACGACATCAGGGCGCAATCCGACGACGACCTCGATCGCGTCCGCCCCGTTGTCGGCCTCGCCCACCAGATCGATCCCGTTACGAAACATCGCCTGGGCAAGGGCAACCCTGATCAAGCGCTCGTCGTCAACCAGCACCACCGTGATGGGGTGGCGGTGCTCACCAACGCTGTCGTCTTGGGTCGACACCGGCTAGCCCCGTCTCCGCGCGTAAGGCCCCGCAGAATGCACGCTACACGGTTCTGCAGCGCGGTCCGGTGAATTAGTCCAATCGAACTACTACTGGTTACCTTCGAACTGCCCAATTCGGTCTGACCGAACCATGGACAGCGCCCGCGCCCGCGCGTAGGGTCGAGGTATCCGATGGGACCGGCAACTTTCAGTCATTCCAATCCTCGGTGAGTTCCAAGGCGGGAGCCCAAGGGCCGTTTTGGTCAATGTTCGAACACTCGCGCGTGCCGGCTGCGCTCGCGGACCGAGACCGGCGCTTCGTAGCAGTCAACGACGCCGCGGTCCAACTTCATGGTGTGCCGCGCGATGAGGTGATCGGAAGCGTCTCCGGCAGCCGGATCGTGGATGAGGATCCAACGCTGGGCACCAGGCTCTGGGAGCGGTTGGTTCGGACGAACGAGCTGTATGTCGAGCATCTGATGACCCACCGCAACGGGGCGCCGTTGCGTGTTGCCTTCGCCGCCCACGGGACGATGATCACCGGCCGCTGGCTCGCGCTGATCGTCACCCTGTCCGCCCACTACACCTCCGACGGCGTCGAGCTCATCCGCCTGAGCGACGACGACCCCGACTGGCACGCCGGCCGGGCGTCGAACCTGACGCCCCGTGAGCGGGACATAGTCCGTCGCGTGGCGCTCGGCGCCGGCACGCGCCGGATCGCCGCCGACCTCTACCTCTCTCCGTCGACCGTCCGCACCCACGTCCGCAGCGCGATGGTCAAGGCCCACGCCCATACGCGCGCGCAGCTGGTCGCGATCATCCTCGCCGAAGACGGAATCGGTGAGCAGCGCGTCTACCGGCGGCGGACGTAAAACAGCTCGAAGTCGAGCTCCCAGCTCGAGCCGCCGTCGCGCCCGTCAGTCATCGCCGTTTCCGGCCGCCGCCAGCACATCGGCCATCGACCGGCGGAGCGCGGCGAACGCATCCTCGCCCGAGCGCTGCTCGAGCATCACCCGCCGGAGCCGGCCGCGGAAGGCCTCGGTCGAGCCGTCGCCGCGTACGTCGACGCCGGCCCGGATGCTCGGCAGCAGCCGCTCGGGTCCCGAAAGCTCGAGCCTCCCGACCACCCGCTCGACCGGCTCAAAGCGACGGACCTTCGTGTTCACCGCCTCGCCGGGCGCGGCGCGCGCAAGCCGGCGTCCGCGCGCCTCGAGCGCGTCGAGCAGATCACCTAGTCCGTCGAAGCTGTCGTGCTCGAGCTTCGATCCGGCGCGGACCGTGAGACGCCACGGCACCCTGGTGCGCTAGGAACGCTGCTCGATCGGGACGTAGTCGCGCCCGCGCTCGCCCGTGTAGATCTGCCTCGGCCGTGAGATCTTCTGCTCCTTGTCGTCGATCATCTCGAGCCACTGGGCGATCCAGCCGCTGGTGCGGCCGATCGCGAACAGCACGGGGAACATCTCGACCGGCATCCCCAGCGCCTCGTAGATCAGACCGGAGTAGAAGTCGACGTTCGGATAGAGCTTGCGCTCGACGAAGTAGTCGTCCTCGAGCGCGATCCGCTCGAGCTCGAGCGCGATCTCCAGCAGCGGGTTGATCCCTGTTACCTCGAACACGTCGTCGGTCGCCCGCTTGATGATCTTGGCGCGCGGGTCGTAGTTCTTGTAGACGCGGTGGCCGAAGCCCATCAGCCGCTCGTTGCCCTGCTTCACGCCCTCGATGAACTTGGGGATGTTCTCCTTGTGC
>DATKFF010000162.1:0-2472 GCA_035511595.1 Solirubrobacteraceae bacterium
CCTCGACGGCCTGCTCGTCGGTCGCGGCGACATGACCCGGCGCGTGCACCCCGACAGGGCGCATAGGTTGCCCCAGCCTCTCCAGGGCCTCACGAAACAGGCGAGAGAAAGGTGCGAAACGTTCCGGAGGGCCACCGATGATCGCAAGCATCAGCGAGAACCCGTAGCGGGCCGCACGAACCACCGACTCGGGGCTGCCGCCGACACCGAGCCAGGTAGGGAAAGGCCCGAACTCCGTATGCGGCACGACATCCTGGTCGTGCAGCGCCGCGCGAGTGGTCCCTTGCCACGTGACCGGACCGCCCTTGAGCAGCTCGGAGAACAGGTTGGTCTTCTCCTCGAACAGCCGCTCGTAGTCGGCGAGGTCGTAGCCAAACAGCGGGAACGATTCGATACTCGAACCCCGGCCGAGAATCACCTCCGCCCGGCCGCCCGAGACGGCGTCAAGCGTCGAGTATCGCTGGAACACCCGCACCGGATCGTCAGAGCTCAACACCGTGACCGCCGACCCGAGACGGATCCGGGTCGTACGCGCCGCGATCGCGCCCAGAACCACGTCCGCAGCCGGCATCGGGAAGTCCTCGGTGTGATGCTCGCCGATCCCGAAGAAGTCGACCCCGACCTGGTCGGCAAGCACCCCCTGCTCGACGACATTCCGAATCGTCTGGGCATGCGACTCTGGGCGATCGTCCTTGTCACTGGTCCTGTCGCCGAACGTGTCGAGCCCCAGGATGAGAGAAAACCCCTCCGTCATGCCGTAAGCGTGAGGTACGGGGAGGCTGCCTCGCATCCGCCAGTGGCCAGTCGTGACCGCCGGTGGGCGCTTCGGGCTTGTCTACCGCGTCAACACGGAGATCGTGAGATGCCGGCGCTCGCGGAACCCGAGCTTCTCGTACAGGCGGATCGCGCTGACGTTGGTGGGGACGACGTGTAGAACTGCACTTTCGGACCGGCGCTGGATACCGGCTACCAACGCGCCCATTAGTCGCGAGGCCATTCCGTGACCGCGGCATGTCGGTGCGGTGCACACGGCGCTGATCTCCGTCCAGCCGTCGAGATGCAACCGCTCGCCCCCCATCGCGACGAGCTGGCTGTCGCGACGGATCCCGAGATAGTCGCCGAGCTCGATGGTTCTGTCGAGGAACGGTCCGGGATCGGTCTGGCGGACGAGTTCCAGCATTTCTGGGACATCGGGCGCGTGCAGCGAAATTGCCTGCGGTTCATCGATGCCGGTTACGTGCTCTCCGAGCATCTGCACGACCTCGAACTCGTGGAGTGTCTTCCAAGCCTCCGGCATGGCGACGCCGGTGTGTACGAGTGCGGCCGAGGTGCCCGGCGGCACGAGCTCAGCCGCATCCAGCCAGTCCTGTCGCGATGGTTCCGACGGCAGCGCCAAGAACGGCGCGACATCAGCGGGGTATCGAAGCGCGTGCCCGCTGACCTGCGCGAACCGTGCGTGCGGGCCGGATAGAGCCGCGTGCACCGGATTGTCAAGACGCGTGTAGTCGGTGGGGGCCATGCGACTCGCTCCGGTTGTCGGTCAGCTGGTGCGCAGTGGCGAGGGCGGAACCACGGTTGTGACTAGGCCGGTGTCGACGTCGTACACGTGACCGGACACGATCATCTTGGTCGGGAGTACCGTAGAAGAGCGCAGCACCTCGACATCGTGTTGGACGGTCTGCATCGGATCGGTGACAGCCTCGGCGGCGAGGGCGGCCTCGTCGCCGCTAACGCGAGTCGCGAACTTGCGGCGGAAGTCCACGTCGGCGAGAAAGCTCGTGCCGCACTTGTTGTGGTGAATCACGACGACCTCGAACAGCGGGCCCTCGGGCCTCAACACGGTCTCGGACAAATAGCTAATGAAGGCAAGGTCATCGATCACGGCTTGAGTGACGCGACCGCCGGCATTTCGAATCACGGCGGCATCCCCGAGTTCAAGCTCGAGGAGATGCGCCGGGTCGGTGCGGGGGTCCAAGCAGGTGATCACGCAGGCCGCGCATCTGGGAGAAATCGGGAGTGCGTGGTACGCCTGGGTTGTAGCGAAATGCTTGTTGCGACCAAGAAGCGAGTCGAAGTCTGCCATTGGAGCGTCCGGTTACGCGAGCCCGACCCGCGTGTCGGTGATCCGCCCTCGGTCCGGAGGACTGTCGGGAACCTCCGCGTACACAATCTGCTCACCGTCGAGCACAGCGACACGGTGCTCCGACGGGATCACGTAGGCGCGGGCAAACGAGGTCTTGAGCTGCGCCTCGTGCAGATGGCCGCCGATAGTTCGATCTCCCTGAACGGCCATCACGGCGTGAATGTGGGGCTTGCCGTCGACGATCTCGCCGGTGGCGGTCATCTCCGCTGGCAGGGGTAGCTGGAATAGGTGTGTGCGGTGGGGTCACTGGCCGGGGTGGTGGAGACGGTAAAGCTGTGCGCCATCCGGATACCCTCCTTCGAGCTGTGATCCTTGGCGGACCCACAACC
>DATKFF010000163.1:0-6265 GCA_035511595.1 Solirubrobacteraceae bacterium
ATTGAGCCCGATCACGTCGACCCCCAGCGCCTCGAGCGTCGCCAGGACGCTCGAGATGTCGGTCCCGAGCAGCATCTTGCCGCCCTGGGGCAGGAGCGAGACCGAGCACTGGATCGGGACGGTCCGACCCGCCTCCTTGAATGCCTCGCGCGCGCCCAACACCGCGGCCTTCACCTCGAGGATGTCCTGGGCCGACTCGATGATGATCAGGTCGACGCCGCCCTGCACGAGTCCCTTCGCCTGCTCGGCGAACACCTCGGCCAGCTCACGGAAGCGGATCTGACCGAGCGTCGGGTCGTCGCTGGCGGGGAGGAAGCCGGTCGGGCCGATCGAGCCCGCGACGAACCGGTCCTCGCCGGCGGCCTTACGCGCGATCTGCGCGGCCTTCAGGTTGATCTCGTGGGTGTGGTCCTCGAGCCCCCACTCGGACAGCTTCAGGCGCGAGCCTTGGAAGGTGTCGGTCTCGACGACGATCGCGCCGGCGTCGAGCATCGAGCTGTGGACGCCCTCGATCACGTCCGGGCGGTTCAGGACGAGCGCCTCGTGGCAGCGTCCCGGAAGGCGGTAGTCGGACTCGAGACTGAGGTCGAACTGCTCGAGTGTCGCCCCCATCCCGCCGTCGTAGACGACGACGCGATCACGCGTGGCGGAGAGGAAATCGCGCATCGATCCATGCTACCAGCGGACGGCCGAACCTTGACACACGTGTGGCAAGGTTCCGCGGCCGGGCGCAGCGGGCGCGTGCCTCGCTAGGGTGGCGACCGAATGTCTGAGGCCTCGGTTGGGACAATCGCGCCGTTCGGATCGTGGCGGACCGCGATCACTTCCGAGGTCGTCGTGGCGAAGGCCGTGCGCCTCGCGGAGGTTCAGGTCGACGGCAGTGACGTCGTCTGGTCGGAGTCGCGACCGGCGGAGCGCGGTCGGACCACCCTCGTACGTGCCGCCGGCGGCGCCACCGAGGAACTGCTGCCGGGCGACTGGAATGCCCGGACCGCCGTGCACGAGTACGGAGGCGGCGCATGGTTGGTGAGCGACCGGGTCCTCTGGTTCTCATCCTGGGACGATCAGCGGCTCTACCGCCGCGACCCGGATACCGGCAGCTCCGAGCCGCTCACGCCTGAGCCGGAGGTGCCGCGCGGGGACCGCTACGCCGACGGCTCGCTGTCTCCGGACGGCGACTGGATCGTGTGCGTCCGCGAGCACCATCCGCGGGGCGGTCGCGGCGCGATCGACGTCACGAACGAGGTCGTCCGTCTCGCCGCCCACAGCGCGTCCTCTCCCGAGGTCTTGGTGACCGGCCCCGACTTCGTCTCAAACCCTCGGTTCAGCCACGACGGCGGGCGGCTCAGCTGGATCGAGTGGGATCACCCGAATATGCCGTGGGACGGCACGCGGCTGACCGTGCGGGACCTGAGCAGCGGCGAGCAGACGCTGGTCGCCGGCGGTGAGGCAGAATCGGTGCTCGAACCCGAGTGGCAGCCCGACGGGTCGCTGCTGTTCATCAGCGACCGCACCGGCTGGTGGAACCTGTACCGGTGGTCGCCCGAGGCCTCTGCGATCGAGACGCTGACGGAGCTCGATGACGCGGAGATCGGCCAGCCCCAATGGGTGTTCGGCCTGTCCCGCTACGCGGCCCTCCGAGACGGTCGGATCGTGTTCGCGCGCTGGCGACACGGGTTTGACGGCCTGGCCCTCCGGCTGGACGACGGCACGATCGCCGACCTGGACGTCCCGTTCACGATGGTTCGCGATCTGGCTCTCGACGGCGAAGACGCGGTCATCGTCGTCGCGGGAACGCCGACCCAGGAGGCGTCCATCACGCGGCTCTCGCTCGGGCCGAGCGGATCGATCGAGCGCGTCGAGACGCTGCGCGCGCCACGTGACCTGCGCGAGCTCGGCGTCGAGCCGGGCTACCTGTCCGCTCCCGAGCCGATCAGCTTCCCGTCGGACGGCGGGAGAACCGCATACGGCCTCCTCTACAGCCCGGTCAACCCGCAGTACCGCGGCCCCGCCGACGAGCTGCCGCCCTTGCTGGTCGCGGTCCACGGCGGCCCCACGGGCTGCGCACGGCCGGAGCTTGACCTGAGCCTGCAGTACCTGACGAGCCGGGGATTCGCGGTGATCGACGTCAACTACGGAGGCTCCACGGGCTACGGACGGGCGTACCGCGATCTGCTCCAAGACAGGTGGGGAATCGTCGACGTCCAGGACACGATGGCGGCGGCCCGCTGGCTCGCCGATCAGGGCCGGGTCGACCCGGAGCGGCTATGCGTCGCCGGCGGTTCGGCGGGCGGCTACACGACGCTCGCGGTGCTGGCGCGGACCGAGACGCCGTTCGGCGCCGGGGCGGATTACTTCGGGGTGGCCGACCTGGAAGCGCTCGCTACCGAGACGCACAAGTTCGAGAGCCGCTACTTGGACAAGCTCGTGGGACCGTACCCGGAGGCGCGCGACGTGTACGTCGAGCGCTCGCCGATCCACCACGTCGATCTGTTCTCACGCCCGCTGCTCGTGCTCCAGGGACTGGAGGACGAGGTGGTGCCCCCGAACCAGGCGACGATGATCGTCGAGGCGCTCAAGGCCAAGCGTGTGCCCGTGGCCTACGTGGCGTTCGAGGGGGAGCAGCACGGGTTCCGGCGCCAGGAGAACATCCGCCGCGCGATCGAGTCCGAGCTCAGCTTCTACGCCCAGGTGTTCGGGTTCGAGCTGCCGCCCTCAGAAGGGGTCGAGCCGGTCGAGATCGAGGGCCGCTAGCAGGCGCAGCGATCCTTAGCAGGCGTCGGTGCTCACGAGCCGTGACAGCACGACCTGTGAGCGGGTTCGCTCGACAAGACCGTCGCGCTGAAGCTCCATGATCACGCGTTCGAGGTGCGCGTTGTCGTGGGTGCGGACGCGGGCGATCGCATCGGCCTCGCCGGTGACGCTCCACGCCTCGACGACCTCGGGGTGAGATCGGAGGATCTGGCCGACTCGATCGAGCAGCGTCCCGGGCGCGAAGAACAGCTCGACCAGCGCCTCGGTGCGATCGCCGAATGCGGTGTGGTCGATCACCGCCGTGAAACCGCGGAGCGCGCCGTCCCGACGGAGGCGGTCGACGCGGCGCTTGACCGCCGGCGCCGACAGCGATATCCGCCGGCCGATGTCGTCGTAGGTCCGTCGCCCGTCCTCGACCAGCAGGGCCAGGATCTGTCGGTCCGGATCGTCCACGCCGCGCTCAGCTGGAGACGACGAAGCCCGAGCTGCTGCCATCCGCGTCGCTGAGCGTGATCTGCACGGTCTTGCGCCTGGCGCTATGGGTCCGTGACTGACGCCGGAGCTGCTTGCTCTCGACCAGGGCGGGCCCCCTGATCGTTGCCGAGACATTCGCCACGGCGCGCTTCAGTGTGACCGTGAGATTCCCGCCGCTGAGCCGCACGCTGTGCGCAGCCGTGATCGAGATGCCCTTTCCGAGCTTCTTCGCATTGAACGCGAGGCCCCCGGGCAGCGCTACCACGAACGACTTCAGGTTCGGCGCGTCGGAGCCCCGGGCCAGCTTGAACCGCAGGACGGGCTTGCCGCTCGCGAGCCCGGAGAGCGAGGTCCGTGAGATCGAGGGCGCCGAGGGGCATCCGCTGACGGTCAGCGGCACCCGGTCGACGACCGTGGCCCCGTTCTGGCCGGTGAACGCGCCGATCGCCGTGCCACCCGGCGGTGCGCAGGAGGCGGATTGCAGCGCTTTCGGCCCGCCGAACAGCGTGACCACGAGCGAGGTCTGCGGCACGTCGGGCAGGCCAGAGAAGGTGACCGAGTGGTTGCTGAGGTTGACCGTGCCGGTCAGGGTCAGCTTGTTCGGCGCGGGGAACCGGAGCGTCAGCGTCGGCGCGAACGGCCCGCTGCCGGTGAGGTAGGCCTGGCCGGTCAGGGGCGCCGGTGTCAGGGGCGAGGTCGCAACGGCGCTACCCACCACGACGCTCGTGTTCTGGAGGCTGAGCGAGTTCAGATTTGGCGCCAGCGCCGGCCACGGCAGCGTAAGCACCTGTCCAGCTCCCGCGGCCTCGTTGGCCGCTTGCGTGACCGTCGTCACGACGCTCACTCCGGCGTCGTGCGGGTCCTTGACCACTGAGGCCGAGAGGACCGGCGCGTAGGGGAGCGCCGAGCACCCGGTGATGTGGAAGTCGGGCGAGGCGTTCGTCGTCTCCTTGCTCCCGTTCGCGTATGTGACGGTGACCGATGAAGGCCCTGGAGAGCAGTTCGTCGGCATCCGCGTGAACGGCTTGCCGTTGGCGAGCGTGCCGTCGATCGTTGTGCTGATCGAGCTGATGAACTGCCCAGTCGTGCCGAGGCTCGAGAGGTCCGCGTTGATCACCGACTGGACATTCCCGCTAGGGGTCTGCACGAGGTCGACCGCCGCCTGCGTCGTAGGGTTGCCAGGGGCGTTCGTCACGAGGTCGATCCCAGCGACGTCGGTGGCGCTGGGCGGGGCGCCGAGGTAGGCGGTGATCGAAAGCGGTACGCCCACTGTGAGAGTCGCCGAGCCGGTGCCGATCTGGCACGCCGAGGTCTCATTCGCCGGGGGCGTCATCTTCAGGCAGTCGGGCGCGGCGGCGAGGCTCGCGAGAACGCCGGGGGTGCCCGTGATGGTCTCGAACGTCGGCCCGCCGGCTGAGGTGTCCAATCCGACCGTCTCCGTGTACGAGGGGTTGCTCCCGGCCTGGAAGGTGGGCGCGCCGCCGTTCGCCGCGCTGACCGCGAACGTCTGCGCCGCCATGGCGAACGCCGGGAACGCCAGGGCGGTTCCCAGCGCCAGCGTCAGCACCCATCCAAGCCGGACACCCAGCGTCGTCCGGATCGCGTTCTTGCTCCTCAAACCCACCACCTCTTCCTTGTCTCGAGCCCCTGCCGGGCGCAATCGGAGCGACAACGCTAACGGCTGCATGAATCCCTCGTCAAGCGGGAACCCGGCGGCGATTTCTTGCAGGTGGTGGGTCGATTTCGGCATCGACATCCGCCGTGGGCGAATGTAGCCTGACCTCGATGCCGGCCCCGACGCCAGCCCGCGTCATCTTCGATGAGGCGCACAGCGAAGCCTGGACGATCCGTCCGGAGCTCGCGCAGGAAATGCAGCCAGCGCATCCCGGCGATGCCTCGTACGCGCTCGCGGCGAGTGCCCTGTCGGCGCGTGACTTCGCCGTCGAGTGCAACGCCGAGCGCCCGCTCACCTCCGAGACCCTGAGCCGCTGCGAGGTGCTCGTGATCGCCCACCCATCCGATCCGGCATGGGAGCGGACGACGGGCAACGGCTCACCTCGGCTGAGCGACGACGAGCTCGATGCGATCGAAGCGTTCGTGACGGCCGGCGGCGGCCTGATTGTGCTCGGCGAGACCGAGCAGGACAAGTACGGCAACAACGTCAACGCGCTGCTCGAGCGGTTTGGGCTGCAGCTGCAGAACGACACCGTGCAGGACTACGAGCACCACCTCGGAGCCCCGAGCTGGGTCCTGGCCCAGCTCGATCGCGGCGGCCGTGGACGCGCCGGCGATCTTCTCGCTCGGGTTCACGCGGCGTGTCTCTACCGCGCGACCACGATCCGCTCGAGCAACGGAGCACGGGTGCTCGCGCGCACTCACGAGACCGCATCGGTCCCCGGTGCGCCGCTGATCGTGGCCGGCGAACACGGCGCCGGCAGGATCGTCGTGCTTGCCGACTCCGACCTGTTCGGCGACGACTGCATCGACGAGCTCGATCACCGCGCACTGTGGGAGAACCTCTGCTTCTGGGCGGCGGGCGCCAGGCCCGACGGCCCGCACGCGAGCGCCGCCGCGGACGCCGCGTGGGTCGCGCTTCGCGACGAAACCGACGGGCTGGCGCTGCTCCAGGGGCCCGATGGATCGCTCGCGGGCGACGCGGCAGTGGCCGCGCGGCATGTGGGAGCGATCGTCTCGGCGGTCGAGCAGCTCGCGCCGCGTTACCCGCATCAGGCCGACTACCTCGAGGCGGTTCGCGAGGACCTGAGCGCGTGGGAGGCGGCCGGCTTCGGCAAGCCCGACTTCGGGCGCGCGCTCGCGGCGTTCCGTCCCGAGCGCCACCGCCACGATGGGATCGAGCACCTCGTCGTGTTCCCGATGTACAAGCAGAACGGCTCCCGCGACACGTGCTTCGAAGCGCTCCGCGTGCGGGTGCCGTGGCCCGACTGGATCGCGGAGCTCGAGCGCCGACGCTACGACAACCCCAAGTTCGTCCCAGTCCAGCTGGTCGACGGCACACGGGGATACGACTCAGAGTGCG
>DATKFF010000164.1:0-5530 GCA_035511595.1 Solirubrobacteraceae bacterium
GCGATGATCAGCGTCGCCGCCGGCTCGGTCAGCTCCGCGGCCGCCTGCGGGCGGGAGGTGAAGTCCCCCAGCCTCACGCTCCGGACCGCAATGCCGTCGCGGTTGATCACCGCGGCGGTCGACTCCTGCGCGATCACGCGCACCTGCTCGCCGGCCCGAGCCAGCGCCGCCGCGATGAAGCCGCCGACCCCACCGGGCCCCAAGACGGAGACGCGATTCACGGCGCGGGAGCATATGCGGACGGCCAGCAGGGTTCGTCTGCGCCCAGCGCGACCGTTATCGGCTCGTCCCGGTACGGTTCGGCCGCGTGAGCGTCGAAGTGCGCCCCCGTGTCAGCGTCGAGGTCCGCCCGGTCAGCGGGCTCCGGGACATGCGCGCGTTCGTCGAGCTGCCATATCGGCTGCACGCCGGCACGCCGTGGGTGCCGCCGCTGAAGCTCGAGCGGTACCTGTTCCTCAGCCGCAAGCTGAACCCCTACTTCACCCACGGCGAGGCCGAGTACTTCCTGGCGAGGCGTGAGGGGCGCGTGGTCGGGCGGATCACCGCCCAGATCGACCACGCCTTCAACGATTTCCACAAGACCCGGAGCGGGATGTTCGGGTTCCTCGAGTTCGAGGACGACCAGGAGGTACTCGACGCGCTGCTTGCCGCCGCCGAGAGTTGGCTGCGGGAGCGCGGCTGCGAGCTGATGCTGGGGCCGATGGACTTCCAGCTCAACGACGAGAGCGGCGTCCTGATCGAGGGCTTCGAGCTGGCGCCGCTGATTCGCCAGTCGTGGCACCCGCCCTATTACCAGCAGCGCTGCGAGGCGGCCGGGCTGACCAAGGCGATGGACCTCAACAGCTACTGGCTGGACGTGGCCGACCGTGGCAAGGTGCTGCCGATCCTGCCGCAGATCGCCGAGCGGGCGCGGACTAAGTACGGGGTCACGATCCGCAAGATGTCCCGCCGGCACCTGCGCCGTGACATGGACGAGTTCGCGAAGGTCTACAACGCGGCCTGGTCGCAGAACTGGGGATTCGTTCCCTACTCCAAGAAGGACCTGGACGAGTACGCGCGCACGCTCCAGCTCGTCTACAGCCGTGACTGGTTCATGGTCGCCGAGCTCGACGGCGAGACCGTCGCGATGGCGATCTCGATCCCCGACATCAATCAGGTGCTGAAGAAGATGAACGGTCGCGTGCTCCCGTTCGGCTGGTGGCACTACCTCAACAAGGGCCGGATCATGGACGGCGTTCGGGTCGGCTTCCTCGGCGTGATGCCAGAGCACCAGCACACCGGCGCGGCCGCCCTGCTCTACATGGAGCACTACGACATGGCCGAGAAGACGCCTCAGAAGTGGGGCGCGCCGGGCTTCATCCTGGAGAACAACAACTCGATGAACCGCGGGCTGGAGGCGATGGGCGCGAAGGTCACCAAGCGCCATCGCGTGTACGAGCGGCTGCTCGAACGCTCAGCCTGAGCCGGCGGGTCTCCTCAGGCGTCGGCTGGCCGGACGGGGTCGATCAGCACGCCGGGGTTGAGGGCGCCCTGTGGGTCGAGCTCGGCCTTGGCGGCGCGCAGCGCGTCGGCGAAGGCAGCCGGCCGCTGGCGGTCGTACCACGGACGGTGGTCGCGGCCGACGGCGTGATGGTGGGTGATCGTCCCGCCGCCGGCGATCACGGCGTCCGCGGCGGCGCGCTTGATCGCGGCCCACTGCTCGAGCTCGGCACCGCGCCGCGCGGGCGCGAGGATCGTGTAGTAGGGGGCGGGACCGTCCGGGTAGACGTGTGTGAAGCGGCAGCTCACCGAGCCGGTACCGCACGCCTCGCGCACCGCGCCCTCGGTCGCCTCCAGCACGGAGCGATGGAAGTCCTCGAACCGGTCCCAGGTGATCGCCGTCTCGAACGTCTCCGAGATGACGTCGATCGCCACGAACGTGTCGCGCAGGTAGGGCGCCCGCAGGAACGCCTCCCGCCAGCTGCCGACCGCGTCGGCGCGGGCGCCCGACGCGCCGCGCCGTTCCCAGCTCCCGCCGTGGTCCGAGCACAGCTCGAGCGCCCGCGACATCGACGGTTCGACGTCGTATTCCGATGACTCGAAGCCGAGCACCAGCAGCGCGTGCGAGCCGTCGCCTGCGCCGGTGACGCGTGCCTCGCCAGCGTCGATCAGCCTGCAGTTGGTCGGGTAGAGGCCCGACTGCGAGAGCGCGCGGACGGCCTGCGCGCCGGTCAGGAAGTCCCGGAACCTGACGGCAGCCGACGCCCGCCGCTCCGGTCGCGGGCGGACCCGGACCCACGCCTCGGTGATCAGCCCGAGGATCCCCTCCGAACCGATCAGCATCCGGTCGGGCGAGACTCCGGCGCCCGAGCCCGGCAGCCGCCGCGACTCCCAGGCGCCGCGCGGCGTGAGCGCCCGCACCGATTCGACCAGCTCGTCGATGTGCGTGTAGAGCGTCGCGAAGTGACCACCCGAGCGGGTCGCGATCCAGCCCCCGAGGGTCGAGAACTCGAACGACTGCGGGAAGTGGCGAAGCGTCAGGCCCTGCTCGCCGAGTTGGCGCTCGAGCGCCGGCCCGAGCGCGCCCGCCTGGATCCGCGCCGCGAGCGACTCACGGTCGACCTCGAGCACGCGGTCCAGCGCCTTCAGGTCGACGGTCACAACCCCCGCGAAGCGCTCGGGGACCGCCCCCTCGACGCCGCCGACGACGCTCGTCCCGCCGCCGAACGGGATCACCGCCGCGCCGGCGCCGATCGCCCAGTCGAGCACCGCCTCGATCTCGGCCTCGTCCCGCGGGTGGGCGACGACGTCGGGCGGATGGTCGAAGCGGCCGGCGAACGCCCGGACGATGTCGCTGTACGAGCGGCCGTAGGAGTGCAGTGCCCGCTCGTAGGTGTCGGTCCGGCAGATCTGCTGAAGCGACGCGGGCGGGCGCAGCCGCGGATCGGGGAGCGACAGCTCCTCGAGCGGCACGGGCCGGCGGGGCTCGAGCGCGCCGAAGCCGAGCCGCTCGTGCAGGAACTTGGCGGCGCCGAGCAGCTCCTCGGCGGAGGGCTGCTCGTCCTCGTATCCCCATCCCCAGTGCTTCAGCCGCCGCGCCACGGCCGGCGAGCCTACACGCGGGCGAGCGCGAGCCTCGGCCGGGGCGCGCCAGTACCGTGTACGCGGTGGCGCCGGCACCAGGCATTCTCGCTCGCGGACCGTGGGATCCCGCGGCCGTCGAGGCGACGTGGCGCGAGGACGAATTCGAGCCGCCGGCCGCCGTCACCGAGGCCGCTGACGTCGCGCTCGCCGCGCTGCGCCAGCGTGGCTCGCCGTCGCACGACGGCCTCGCGGCGAGGATGGCGGACTTCACCGCCGACCCGGGCCGCCTGCGGATGGAGCTCCAACCCGTGCGTTGGGCGGTGCGACTGATCCCTGAGAACGCATCCCAGAGCCTTTCGATCCTGTGCCTCGTCCGCGCCGCGGACGGCTCCTGGCTGGCCGGTCGCCGCGCGGCCTGGCTGGCGTCGTGGCCGGGGCGCTGGGCACTCGGCGCCGGAGGCTCGGTCGAGGTCGACGAGAACCCCGCCGGGGCGATGCACCGCGAGCTGCAGGAGGAGTGGTCGGTCGAACCCGAGCGGCTGAGCGTCGAGGCGCTGGTCAAGCTGCCCAGCGGCCTCGTCCTGCTCGTCGGCCAGGCCTGGCTGCCGAGCGACGCGGCGGTCGTGCCCGACCACGAGCACGACGAGTTCACATGGTGGCCCGCGGACGTCGAGCGGTGGCCCTCGGAGGCCGACGAGCCGCTGCGCCGGATGGGGGCGCTGCTCTCCGCTGGTCGATGACCAGGATCGTCACCTTCGGGCGGCTCGAGGTTGTCTCCTTCATTCACTCCGCCGTCTACCTGTCACTACTTGTGTGCGCATTCGCACTCGGCAATCCGGAGCCGGCGACGTTCGTGCTCGGGCTGGCACACGGGCTGATCTGGATCGGGATGTCGCTTGTCTGCATCGCCGCGGCGCGCGCCCGGATCATCCCGTTCTGGCTTGCGCTGGTGGTCGCCGTGCTCGGCGGCCTCGGGCCGTTCGCGGGCTCGATCGGATTTGTGATCGAAAGCCGCCGCCGCCGCGAGAAAACACTGGCTACCAGCCGTTACCCTTGAACCAACAGATGGCAGTCGACACCAGCACCGTCCAGGTCGTGATGCCCGCGATGGGCGACTCCGTCTCAGAAGGGACGGTGCTCGAATGGCACAAGGGTGTCGGCGACCACGTCGAGGTCGACGAAACGATCGTCGAGATCTCTACTGACAAGGTCGACGCCGAGGTTCCCTCGCCGGTCTCCGGGACGATCGTCAAGCTGCTGGCGGCCGAGGGCGAGACGATCTCGGTCGGCGCCGCGCTCGCCGAGATCGCGACCAACGGCGCCGGAGGCGACGGCGGCGCGGCCACGATCGCCGCTCCCGTGACCGCCGAATCGCCGCCGGCCACACCCGAGGAGGCGATCGCCGGCGCCGTCACCGAGGCCGAGGGCGCTGCCGCCACCGAGGCCGCGAGCGGCGAGCTCGTCGACATCGTCACCCCGACCGGCGGCGAGTCGGTGACCGAGGGCACGATCCTCGAGTGGACCGTCAAGGTCGGTGACTCGGTCAAGGAGGGCGACACCGTCGTTGAGATCTCGACCGACAAGGTCGACATGGAGCTTCCCGCCCCCGCCTCCGGGACGATCACGGAGCTCCTGTTCAGCGAGGGCGACACCGTGTCGGTCGGCCAGGTGATCGGCAGAATCAACCCCGCCTCGGCGGCGACCGTGTCGCCCGAGCCGCGTGAGCGTGATCAAAGTTCCTCCACTACGGAGGAAAAACCATCACCAGCACCAGACGGCGCGCCCGCCTCGCCGGTCGCGCGGCGGGTCGCTGCCCAGGAGGGAGTCGATCTCGAGGCCGTGCGCGGCAGCGCCCGCCGCGGCCGGGTCACGAAGGCCGACGTGCTCGCGGTCGCCGGCAACGGCGCCGTCGCGGCAGCGCCGGCCGCGCCTGAGAAGGCAGCCGGCGCTACGCCGCTGCGCGGGGGCGCGGCAGCGCTCGCGCGTTACATGGACGAGAGCCGCTCGGTCCCGACCGCGACCTCGTTCCGCACGATCACCGTCACCGAGCTCGCCCAGCGCCGCGCGCAGCTGAAGGACGCCGGCCACCGCGTCTCGTTCACGCACCTGATCGCGTACGCGATCGCGCGCGTCGTGAGCGACGAGATGCCGGTGATGGCCAACCACTTTGCCGAGATCGATGGCAAGCCCAACCGGATCGACGACGCCAGCTGCAACCTCGGGCTCGCCGTCGACGTCGAGCGCAAGGACGGCGGCCGCACGCTGATGGTTCCGGTAATCCGCGACGCCGGACGCAAGCGCTTCACGGAGTTCCTCGACGCGTACAACGCACTCGTCGAGAAGGCCAGGACGAACACCCTCACCGCGGACGACCTGACCGGTGGCAACGTGTCGCTGACCAACCCCGGCGGGATCGGCACGGTCGCATCCGTGCCGCGGCTGATGGCAGGTCAGGGAACGATCGTCG
>DATKFF010000165.1:0-2800 GCA_035511595.1 Solirubrobacteraceae bacterium
CAAGCTGGCACTGGCGGCTGAGCAGATCGAGGACAAGGATGCGAGCGGCGGAGACGCACTCCGCGCGCTCGGCGAGGAGATCGACGCGACGATCGAAGAGGTCCGCTCATTTGCCCGCGGGATCTATCCACCGATGCTCGCTGAGACAGGATTGGCCGGCGCGCTGAAGATGCTCGCCAGCGGCACGGGGCTGGCCACGACGGTGAGGACCGAGCGGCTGGGACGCTACTCACGTGAGATCGAGACGACGATCTACTTCTCTTGCTCGGAAGCCCTGCAGAACGCCGCCAAGCACGCCCGCGGCGCGACCCGCGTAGAGATCAGGATCTGGGACGACGGGACGCTCAATTTCGAGGTCCGTGACGACGGCGACGGCTTCGACCTGCTGCGCACACCGTTCGGCACCGGGCTCCGCAGCCTGAAGGATCGTCTGGCGGCGGTCGGAGGCAGGATCACGATCGAGTCCGCGCCGGGCCGGGGCGCGGCGGTCGGAGGAGCCATCCCGATCTCCTCGGCTGACCGGTCCCGTCCGTCCGCGGTCCTCTGAGCGGGAGCCGAAGCGGCGGCGGCCCAGGTTCCGCGTCAGCCGTGCGACCCGGGGCCTGGCGAGCCGGGCGCCACGACGATCAGCGCGCCGGGCCGAAGGTCGAGGATCACCCCCGAGATGCGCTTGCCCTCCGGAGTCGGAGCACCGCCAACATATATGGCGGCGGGGGCGTGCATCTGAACGCTCTGCGACGGCGCCCAGCCAAGCGTCTCGAACGGATCGGGTGGGGGGAGCTTCGAGCTCATGGGGACGTGCGAGAACCGCCTGCATTCGTCCTCGCTTGTAACAACTCATCGTCCTCAGCCGCGGAACGCTTGAGTGGTACCGCGCGCGGCGGCCTCATCTCATCGGGATGACGCGGGCGCCGCCCGATGCGACCAGCGTGTGACGGGTGAGTAGTCCTGCCGCGCCCAGCTGTGGTCGGGCGCCTCGATGACGCGCGAGCGGTGGATGGCGTTGTTCTTCGCGGCCGGCGCGGCTTGCTTCGTGATCGGCCCGTTCCCGGGCTACGCGAGTCTGGTCGGGGACGCTGCCGACGCGGTCACGTTCTTTGTGGGCTCGGTTCTGTTCACGATCGGTGGTGCACTCCAGAGCGTCGCCGCGTTTCCAGGGCGCCACTCGCCGGGCCCCGGCCGCGCGGCCTGGTGGGCCGCCGTGATCCAGTCGGCGGGCACGTTGTTCTTCAACGTGACGACATTTCGTGCGATGAGCACGGCGCTGTCCAGCTCCGAGTACAACAAGCTCGTGTGGCGGCCAGATGCGTTCGGCTCGGTCTGCTTCCTCATCTCCGGGGCGATCGCCTACCGCGCCTCGCGACGCCGCGGTTGGTTGCCGATACGAGGAACCTCGGGCTGGTGGGAGCCGGCGATCAACCTGCTCGGCTGCGTCCTGTTCGGAATCGCGGCCATCGCGGGCTACGTCGTGCCCTCGAGCGGCTCGATGCTCGACCTCGCGGCCGCGAACTGGAACACGGCGTTGGGCGCGGCGTGCTTCCTGGCATGCGCTACCGCCACGCTGCGCACGGGCCGCACGCTCAAGTGGCCGCGGCTGCGACGGCTGCGCAAGCTCGAGCAGGTCGTCGAGCGCGATGCACAGATCGTCTAGCGCTGCGGCCGAGTGCCAGCTGGCTCAGCCTGGCCGATGTCGTCGTCGACGACGACTACGGAACCCGCCATTGCGTCGGGCACGCCCCTGCGCCTCGGGCTCGTCAGGATCGGCCAGTAGCCCCAGAACAGAGGGAGCGATAACACCATCGCGCCGAGGCGGATGAGCGCTTGGATCGGCCGCAGCCGGCCGCCGTCGGTGCGGAGGACCCGGATACGCATCATCCGACTGCCCGGGGTCTGCCCGGTGGTGGTCCAGAAGGTGACGAAGTAGCCGACCAGCCACGCGACGAAGGCCGCCCCCCCGATGATCGCGGTCAACGTGTGGTTCCTGCCCGTCACGGCGAACACCGCGAAGATAAGCGCGACGGCGCCGGCCACGGCGAGCGCGACCGCGTCGATGAGGAGCACGTCAGCGACAAGCGCGATCGTGCGCGTGACGACACCGGCATAGCGAGTGGGGGCTTCCTGAGGCGGGGCGCTGCCGTCGGGATGCCCGGGCTGGATTGAGGTCGTCTCAGCGCTCCCGCTCCGGTCGGCAAGCATCGCATCTCACTCCCCCGCGGCGGAGCCGTCACCCGCGACCGCATCGTCATCTGGCCGGCGTCGCGCGAGCCGCCGTGCGAGCCGTTCGACGCAATCGTCGGCGTTGAGTGAGCGCTTGCGGACGACGCCCGCCATCTGGTCGGCAAAGCTGAGGCTCTGACGGCTGATCGCCTCGGTCACGGCGGGACTTTGGGCGATCTCGTCGACCAGCGCCCAGAGGCCCGCGTTGTCTGGAAGCTCATCCAGGAGCCCGCCCACCACGCGGCTGTCGACGACGTTCCGCATCAGTCGCTCGGCCTCCGGGCTGTCGAGCGCCCGCTGGAGCAGCGGCTGGAGAACGTCGACGCTCAGAGCGCTGGTCCTGATCCGCTCCCCGACCTCCGCAGCGAGCGGCGACGTGAGCGCCGCGTCGAGCGATGAGAGCGCGGCGTCAACCGCCGACAGCACCGTCCGCCTGGCGGGCCCAGCGAGGGACTGGCGGGCGCGGCGCTCGACGCCCCGGCCGACATCCACTGCAGGCCGGAGCGCCGCGGCGCCGAGGGAGGCGAGTGTTGCCACCGCTCTACCTCAGCGCCACGACCCCAACGCGCTCAGCCGCGATCGA
>DATKFF010000166.1:0-2805 GCA_035511595.1 Solirubrobacteraceae bacterium
CAGGCCAGCTGCGCGCCGGCCGAGTAGTCGCGGATGTAGAGGTCGACGCCGCCGTCCTGGTAACAGGCGTCGTTGGCGTCGGTGACGATCACGCGCACGCTACCCGCGGTGAACGCGTACCAGTGGCCGGCGTATTTCGAGTTGCCGTTGCCGGGCAGCTCGAAGCGCGTCAGATACGCGCCGTAGCCCTGCGGGCCGGTGCCGCCGTCGATCTCGTGGTTGCCGAGCGCGGGCATCCACGGGCGGTTGGCCGCGGAACGCGAGTTGTTGTCGATGAATCTGTCCCAGGCGGGGCCACGGTCGGTGCCCCGATGCAGGTTCGAGTAGGCGAGGTCGCCGAGGTGCAGGTGAAACGCGGGCTCAAGCGACTCGACCTGATCGACGACGTACGCGCCAAACGGTGTGCTCTCTGCGTCGCTGGCGGTGCCCGTTCCCTGGTCGCCGAAGGCCGTGAAACGCATTCGTGTCCTGGCCGCCCGCGCGGTGTGGAACGTGCCGCGGACCGGATCGGCGCCGTCGTGGCTGACCTCGTAGACGTAAGCCGTGTTCGGCTCGAGCCCGGCGACCACGCCGTGCTGGTACTCCGACACCGGATAGGTCAGCGCCGCTCCCAGGGTCGGATCGGGGTCGATGATCGTGCGCGTCTGCGGCACGAGCTCGAGCTGGAAGCCCGCGGTCGCCCGCCCGACGCGGAGCCGCGGATTGCCGGCGCCCGGGGGCGTCCGCCACGAGACCGCCATCGAGCGGGTCGGATCGGCGCCGTATTGGAGGTGCAGCCCCGCCGGCGGCGCGCTCGCCGCGCGCGCCACGCCCGCGCGCCACCCGTATCCGACGGCCACGCCCGCGCCGGTCCACGCGGCCCGCCGCAGCAGCTCGCGTCGCGACAGCTCCCCTGCCCGGAAGACGTCCACGCCGGCATCGTAGGGTCGCGGTCCGGGTCGGAAGTGACCGAAATGTCAACGGGTGGGGCAGTTTGCGGCCCGTGCCACCGTCCCGTCTCCGCGCCGCATCGCGCCCATCGACGTCGTGGCGCACGCAAATTGGTCGCTTAGTTCCGGCACCTCGCGACGCCTACAGGGCTGATGACCAAAACGAGCAAGGAGTCGCCATGACGATTGCGGACAGGACGAGGCCCAAGGCTTCTCCGGCTGGTGCGTTGGCGCCGCCGGGCCACCTGCCGAGCGCTCGGCCGGCCGCGACGACCGCTGCCCTGACGGCGACGGTCACGCTCGCCGCCGCGTGCTGGGTCCTCGCAGTCCGGCAAATGAATGGGATGGATATGGGCATTGGGACCCGTCTCGGTTCGTTCCCGTTCTTCATCGGCTTGTGGATACCGATGATGGCGGCGATGATGCTCCCGGGCGCCGCGCCTGCGGTCGTGAGGCGCGTTCATTTCAGCGGTCGCGTGCGCGCGCTGCCGTTGTTCGTCGGGTCCTACCTTGGTGTCTGGGCGCTCGTCGGCGTCGCCGTGTACACGATGTACCGGCCGCATGGGTCGATCGCCGCGGGCGGGCTCGTGATCGCGGCGGGCGCGTACGAGCTCACGCCGCTCAAGCGCCGCTTCCGCCGGCGCTGCGCCGAGAACGTCCGCTCGGGGTTTGAGTTCGGGCTGGACTGCGTCGGCTCGAGCGTCGGGCTGATGCTCGTGCTGGTGGCAGTGAGCGTGATGAGCGTCGGCTGGATGTCGGTGATCGCCGTCCTCGTCGTCGGCCAGAAGCTCCTCCCCGCAAAGGCCGTCGTCGACGTGCCGCTAGCGTCGGCGATCGTCGGACTGGGGCTCGTGATTCTGATCGCGCCCTCGTCGGTGCCCGGACTCCTGCCAGCGATGTGACCCGCCTCGGGCGCATACCCTTCGCGCTGTGGCGCGGCTCCGGCGCAGGCTTGCTCTGCTGGTTTCGCTGTCGACGGCGCTGATCGCCAGCGGAGGCGCGGCGACGCTGGCGGCTGCGACCTCTGCAACCACTCCCGGTTCGAGCTTCCCGGGGGCGATCGCAGCGGGGGCGAGCGCCCGCACGATCACGCTCGTCAACCGAACCCGGGAGAGGATCTGGCCCGCCGCTTGGCCGGGCTCGGTCTCGGGCACTACCGGCTGGGCGCTGCCGCCGGGCGCGTCGCTGTCGATCACAGTTCCCGATACGTGGAATGCGCGGCTATGGGGACGAACCGGCTGTCGCTTTGACGCCACCGGTCGCGGGAGCTGCCAGACCGGCGACTGCGGCGGGCGCTACCAGTGCCGGGGCTGGGGTCAGATCCCGGCCACGCTCGCCGAGTACGACATGAACGCCTACGACCACCTCGACTTCTACGACGTGTCGATGGTCGATGGATCGAACCTCCCGATGTACATCACCATTGCCCAGGGCCGCACCAGGAACCGGATTTCTCCCGACGGCTGCGAGCGGGGCCGCGGCTGCACCTCGACGGTCAAGTGTCCGGCAGCTCTGCAGGTCCACCGCGGCGGTCATCTCGTCGCGTGCATCTCGCCGTGCGCGCGGTTTCACACCGACCGCTACTGCTGCAGCGGCCAATACGCCAAGGGGTGCTCGCCAGCGCGGACCTGGCCGATCGACTACGCCCGGGTGTTCAAACGCGCCGAGCCCTACGCCTACTCGTGGTCTGGCGACGACGCGACGAGCGTGTTCACCTGCGCCGGGCCGTGCAGCTACCGGATCACGTTCGGGGTGACCCCGCCCGGGGTCGGCGGGCCGCCCGGGTGAAGTGGTGGAACTAGGGGACGAAAGACGGTCCGCCAGCTCCCGCGCGAGGCGCTCGACAGATACCTGAAGTACCTGCGCGGCACCGCAG
>DATKFF010000167.1:0-10158 GCA_035511595.1 Solirubrobacteraceae bacterium
AACGCCGTCGCCCGGTAGAGCGGCACGAGCGTCGCCAGGTCGAACACCGAGCGCAGCGAATCGTTGGCGATTGCGAAGTCCAGGTACACCGGAATCGCGATCAGCGCCACGAGCGACACCGCCACGAAGGCGACCGACAACCCTCTCAGGCTGACCCCCGGTACCCGTCGCACCACCGGCCGCGCGATCGCCATCCGCAGCACGAACAAGCCGACCGAGACCATCACCGCCAGGAGCATCAGCCAACGGGTGATCAGCAGCCCCGGGGTGGTGGCCGTTGCCGAGACGCTCGGCACCTTGAATTGCGGAGCCGGCCCTGGATTTGGCCCGACGGCGTAGGTAAAGGCGCCGTTCACCGGGTGGCCGTCCACCGAGATCGCCCGCCAGTAGATCAGGTACCAGCCGGGCGGGAGATGCGGGTGCAGCGGGACAACCAGCGTGTCCGGGTTCGCGGGCGAGCGGCTCACCAGGCCGGTCGTCTCCTGCTGGCCCTGGGCGTTGGTGACCGAGATGATCGCGAACCGCGGCTCGACCGCCTCGTCGTAGGTGAGCTGGACGTTGGGGGGCGGAGCGTTCAGCACGACGCTCGCGGCGGGCACCGTCTTCACCAGATACGCGTGCGCCGACGCGGCGCTCGGCAACAGCAACCCGGCCGCGATCGCCGCGACCGCCAACGCGATCCGCCCCCCAACCCTCATGCGAGCGTTCGCTCCCGCGATCCGCCGGTGAGCGCGAAGGCGCCAGCAAGGAGCCCGAGTGCCCCCACGATCAGCGCGACGATCGTCAGCACGGAGGTGCCGCCGCCGCCGATCGAGCTGACCGCCTGGATCGTCGGCGCCGGCGCGGCGGACGACTCAGGCCCCGCCCAGTCGACGATCGAACCGTCGGAGTACGTCTGCTCGACCTGGAACGTGTAGGTCTTCGAGGAGCTTGGCTGCGCGAGGAACTGGAACAGGGAGTCCTCGCCGGTGGGCGTGTGGCCGCCCGTCCAGGTCACCTTCGTGACGACCGCGTTGTCGCCCGAGCCGCTCTGGGCGACCTGCATCTGCCACCCCGGCGGCGGCGGCGCGAACGAGTCGATCCCGAAGCCGGCGGGCACCGTCATCACGAGCTTGGTCGTCGTCAGTCCGCTCTTCTCGGTGGGAACGGCCAGGCTGTAGAGCTGCAACTTGCCCGACAGTGACACCGCCGGGCTGACGCGGGCATGGGCCGACGCGAGCGCCGGCGCGATCAGGGCTGCTGCGGCAACGGCGGATGCGACAAGCGATAGTCGCCCTTTCGGGCATTTCAGGTTCACGACGCTGGTCCTCCTCGGTGGATGATCGAATTCGCTTCAGGCAAGCCCGGCCGGCCCAAGCAACAGGCCCGGCCGCGGCGCCGTTCGGACGTCTTCAGCGAACAGCGATCAGGCGGGCGGACCGCGGCCCGACCACCCGCCGGCGAGCGGCGCAAGCCGCAGCCGCGACAGGCTGTGCGGTGCGCGCGCAACCGGAGCTCGGGGAGCGCGGCGCGGAAGCTGTCTGGCGCACAGGCGCGCGACCTCGCGTAGGACCCACCGAGCCCCGTGGAGCGCGCACGCGAGCACGAGCCCGACCGCCAGCGAGGCCGGAATCGCCCACCAGCCGCCGTAGCCGAAGATCCCGGCCACCCCAGCAGGGTGCCCGGCGGCGAACAGCCCCTCGAGGAACTCCTGAGAGACGTAGATTGCGAGCAGGCACGCGGAGGTGATCAGCCACATCGCGCCGAGCGAGACCGTGTAGCGCGGAAGCGAGCACTCCCCGCCGAGCGCCTTCCCCAGTGATTGGAGGAAGGCTCCCGCGACGAGCGCTGCGAGCAGCACGATCCATGGCACGAGCGAGTGCAGATATGAGTGACCCTGCGCCTGGAGGGCCGCACCCGCCCCGCTTCCGAACGCCAGCCAGTAGCGCAGCTCGTGCACGCCGAAGGCAGCCGCCGGCACCAGCGCGGCCGTCGCCAGCCGCCTGATCAACACGCCGCGTTCAGCGCGAACCGGCATCGTGCGCGGAAGATAGCGCGCCGTGCCCGGCCGGGGCGCTCTACGTCCCGGGCGGGAACGTGTACGAGGCGTGCGGGGGTACTAACGGCCCGACCTCGAGCACGATCTCGGCGTGGCGCGTCAGCGGCACCGATCCGGGCGGTCCTGGTCTGCGGTGTCCATCGACGAACACCGCGACATGACCGCCGGCGGGCACGGCGAACGATGTAACACGCCGTGAGGAGAGTGGCTGGCCCCAGGAGCGGAAGATCGAAGCGACGTCCAACCGAACCCCCGGACGCACGAGTAGAAGCCCCGTTGGGTCGATCGTCACGACGTCGCCGTAGCAGCGCGCATTCGTGATCCGCCCGGCGAAGATTGTCCGGGGAGGAAGGGTCCCGATGCCGGCCGGGACGAGCACCACCCGGTTCGCGGCGAACACCTCGATGTGGACACCGATCCGAGGCCCCAACCGGGAGCTGCAGCGGCCGGCGACCGGACCGGTTGCGGGCGGATGAAACCGCGCGCCGTTGCCGATCGGCCGAGCCTCCGCGAGCAGCTGCCGCGGGATCGGAGCGGTCTTGGGGGGAGGCTGGCTCGAACCGCAGGCGGCTAGGACAGCGGCGGCGAGCGCCGCCGCCGGCGCCCACCTCAGGACAGCTCCCACGCCGTCTCATCCTCGGACCGTTCGGCGGCGCGGTCGTCTGCGGCCGGTGACGCGGCGGCGTTGTCGGCCAGGCGAAACCCGAGCAGCAACAGCGCCAGGCCCGCGCCGATGCCCAGCACCGAGGCCGCTCGCGCGACGAACGCCGGGATCGCGATCAGGACGAACCCGTTCCGGAGCGTGGGAATCAGGAGGACGCCCTGCCACAGCGAGACGAATCCGATCACGACGTACGTGAAGTAGCCCGGGCGTCGAAGCAATACGCGCTGCAGCGCCCAGGCGACGAATGCGAGGATCGCGGCGAGCTCGATCAGTTGCAGGACGGTCACGCCAGGGTGCCCGTGGAGCTCCTGCCCCGCCGCGGCCGTTCCGATCGCCAGCAAGGCCACGATGCCGAGCGCGCGGGCGACCCGAGCATCCAGCGATGCGATTCGCACACGCCACGCGGCCAGCACGCACAGGAGCAACACCACGATCGGCCAGAACCACACGAGCGACGGGTCCGGGGCGTACCAGAGCCCGCCCGAGATGGCGCTGAGCTGGCCGTCCACCAGTAACGGGACGCGCCAGGGTCCCACGAATCTCGTCCCGGGCGCGAGCGCCACCGCCGCGAACGCGTGAAGCCGCCCGTCATGCCACCCGTATTCGTGACCACCCCCCAACCGCTGCCAGTGGGGTGGGGTGCTCGGCGTAAGGTTGGCCGGCGCTGCCAGAGCCACGGGAGTCTGGTTGAGGTAGTACATCGTCGAGTTCCGGTTGACCTCGACGCCCGTGGCAGAGAACCGCAAGTACGGCGCGCCGCGGTAATCGAGCACCACCACGGTCTCGGTGCCCGGAACGCGCAGCCACATCTTCTGGTCTCCGTCGACGACCTTCGCGTCGAGGCCCGGGGGAAGCCGCTCGATTCTGGCGAGGTAGCTCGACGCGACGGGCGCGACCGGTCCATGCGCCTGGGCCGCACCCGGCGCCGCGGCGAGCGCCGCACACAACGCCAGTAGTGTCCACGCGACCCGGCTAGGGCGAGCCATAGACTTGAAATTCGTGCTTGCGCGCATGGTCGCTTTGACCGCCATCTTGGCACTCGGGTCGGGGCTGGCCGCAGCGCCCGCGCTGGCCGACGGCGACCCGGCCAGCGACGTGCTCGCCGAGCAGCCCCTGTTTCTCCCGCAGGACGCGAACGCCTCTGGCGCGCAGCAGGCCGAGCTCGGCAGCCTGCTCCAACTCGCGCGGCGCAGCGGATATCCGATTCGCGTTGCTCTGATTTCGTCACCGGCGGACCTCGGCTCGGTCACCGAGCTCTGGCGCCAGCCTCAGACCTACGCGCGGTTCCTTGGCCAAGAGCTCTCGCTCGCCTACCACGGCCCGCTGCTCGTCGTGATGCCGAACGGTTTCGGGCTGTCTGGCTTTCCCGGGTCCGGCAGCACGAATGGATCGGTGCTCACTCCACTCGGCGGCGAGATCGGGCGGCTGGGCATCGCGGCGGCCGCCGTGAGCGCGATCGAGCGCCTCGCTGCCGCGTCGGGTCACCCCTTGGCGGTCGCCGCGCCGGTCGCGCCGGTGGGGTCGAGCTCCAGCGATCCGAGCGTGTGGATCGCGCTGGCGCTGGGTTCGGTCTTGATCCTGGCGGCCTGGGGCGCAAGCCTCCACGCCCGTCCGCTTCAGCTCCGCGGTAGAGGGGTCCGTAGCGAGTAAGGCCCCGGCCGCGGGGAGTAAGGGGTTAGGGGTTCAAATCGGCACCGTTGTGCCGATGTGGGCCGATGAGTCTCAGCTCATTCTTCTGTCTGCGTTGAAAGCCACGACTTATAGGAGCCCGCAATGCAGACAACCCTCACAGCCCTCGCCGCAAATGCGCGTTCCGACGACGCCAGGCGGCGGGCGGCGCGTAGGCGCATGATCGACGATGGCGCACCGGATTCCTCCACGCCACGCGGCCTATGGCGATACTTCAGGCGTGGCGAAGAGGTTGATGAGCAATCACTTCGTCGGGCGCAAGGCCGAGCTCGACGAACTCCTGCTCGCCGCGCGCGCGGCCACGTCTGGTCGTCCCGCCCTCGTCCTGCTCGGCGGTGAATCCGGCGTCGGCAAGAGCCGGTTGGTCGGGGAGCTCGAGCGGGTCCTAGCCCACGACGGGGTACTCACGCTTCGCGGCGAAGCGGTCGAGCAGACTGACGGGGAGCTCCCCTACGCGCCGATCACCAGCGCGCTGCGGCCGCTCGTGCGGCGACGTGATCCGGCGCTCGAGGAGCTTCGACGCGGCAGCCGCGCCCAGCTGGCGGCGCTGCTACCGGGGATCGACGACGACGCCGGCTTCGCGGACCGCCACGATCCCTCGGCCCAGGTCCGCCTGTTCGAGGCGCTGGTCGAGCTGATCGACATCGTCAGCGAGCGACAGCCGGTGACGCTGATCCTGGAGGACGTCCACTGGTCGGACCGCTCGACCCGCACGTTCGTCTCGTTCCTTGCGAGGAGCCTGCGTGAGGAGCGGGTGATGGTGGTCCTCACCTACCGCTCGGACGAGCTTCACCGCCGTCACCCCCTGCGACCGCTGCTGAGCGAGCTCGAACGGCTCGACCACGTGCGACGGATCGAGCTCGCGCCGTTCACTCGCACGGAGCTCTCCGAGGTGCTCGCGGACATCCTCGATGCGGAGCCGGAGGACGCGCTCGTGGATCGTCTGTACATGCGCAGCGAGGGCAACGCGCTCTACACCGAGGAGCTGCTGGCGGCGGGCCTCGACGGTCGCGGGGCCACACCTCAGAGCCTCCGCGACGCGTTCATGCTGCGGATCGAGCGGCTGTCCCACGAGGCCCAGCGGACGGCCCGCGCGATCGCCGTCGGCCGCCGCCTCGAGCAGCCGGTGATCACCCACGTCACGGGGATCGAGCCGGGTGCAGCTCAGGACGCGCTCCGGGAGGCGGTCGCCGAGCAGGTACTCGTCACCGACGAGGAGGGCCGGCTTCGGTTCCGCCACGCGCTCCTGCGCGAGGCGCTGTACGACGACCTGCTTCCGGGCGAGCGCGTCGAGCTGCACCTGGCGCTCGCGCGAGTCCTGGAGGACAGCCCGGCCGCCGGCCACGAGCGAGAGCTCGAGACGGCATCGGCGATCGCGGGTCACTACGCCGCGGCGGGCGATCAGCCCGCGGCGCTGCGGGCGGGCGTCCAGGCGGCGCTGGCCGCGCGCGCCGCGCACGCGTACGGCGAAGCCGCCAAGCAGGCCGAACGCGCCCTCGACCTGTGGGAGCGGGTCCCGAACGCGGCGCAATCGGTCCCGCTTGACCACGTCGACCTGATCACGCTCTGCGCCGCCGCCCACGGCATGGCCGGCGATCGCGGTCGCGCTGAAGTGCTGTTCGAGCATGCGCTCGAGGAGGTCGACCGGCGCGAGGATCCGCGACGCTACGCCCGGCTGCTGGAGCGGCTCTCCCGAATCCAGTGGTCACTCAACCGTGGGCTCGAGGCAGCCGACACGGCCCAGCGGGCCTTGGCGTTGCTGCCCGGCGAGGAGTCGAGCGCCGAGCGTGCTTCGCTGATGGGCTGGATGGCGCGGATCCGCTTTCTGCGCGGCCGGTTCCGGGAGGCGATCGCGGACGCCGAGGCGGCGTTGACCGCGGCCGGCGAAGCTTGTGACCCGCATGCCGAGGGCGAGGTGCTCAACACGCTCGGGATGGCGCGGATTGCGCTCGGTGACGTGGACGACGGCGTCGGGCTGCTGCGCCGCGCGATCGAGATTGCGCGCGCCGAAGACGACCTCGACAACCTCGGATACGCCTACTCCAACCTCGCCGACCTGCTGGGGATCGCCGGCCGCACCGCCGAGGCGCTCCAGACCGCACGTGAGGGGCTTGAGAACGTGCCACGGCGGATGTCTCGGATGCACGAATGGTCGCTGCTGACCGTCGCCCAGCAGGCGTTCGAGGCAGGTGAATGGGAGGAGGCGCGGGCGCACCTTCCGGACCACACCGCGGGCGTCGGCGACCCGTCGCTCTTCCGCCGGCTGGTCGAAGCTGAGTTGGCCCTCGGGAAGGGCGACCAGGATGTGGCCCGGGTCCAGCTCGACGAGGCCGAGCCGACGGTCGCGATCTCGACCGAGCCGCAGTGGATCGGCTGGTACGGAGAGCTGCGGTCGGAGCTGCTGCGGCGGGAGCACGATCTGACAGCCGCGCGAACGGCCGTCGAGAACGCGCTCGGGCGCCTCGAGGTTTGCACCGACGACGTGATGCGGATCGCGCGCGTCAGCGCGGTCGGCGCGCGCGTCGAGGCGGACATCGCGCAGCGTGCCCGCGACCTGCGAGAGCGAGTGGACGAGCGCGATGCCTTGGCACGAGCGCGAATCCACGGCAGTCGCCTCAGCGCGGCGGCACAGGAGGGCGGCCCGGTTGAGCGTGCCTGGCAGGCTGTCGGCAAGGCGGAGCTTGCCCGCGCGCGGGGGCGGGACGACCCGTCCCTGTGGCGTGCCGCGGCGGAGCGCTGGGAATCGATCGACCGTCCCTATGCGGTGGCGGTCACCCGCTGGCGCGAGGCCGAGGCCGCGGTCGGGTCGGGTGATCGGCCGGCGGCGGCCCAGGCCGCCACGGTCGCGCTGGCCCTCGCGCGGCGGCTCGGTTCGGAGTGGCTGACCGGGGAGCTCGAGGCGCTCGCGGGGCGCGCACGCTTGCGGCTCGAGGAGGGCGGGGACGGGCAGCTCGACGGCCGAGAGGCGAGCGACGCGTCGGTGGCCGACGATCCGTTCGGGCTGACGCCGCGGGAGCGCCAGGTGCTCACGCTGATCGCCGAAGGCGCCACCAACCGGCAGATCGGAGCCGCTCTGTTCATGGCCGAGAAGACCGCCAGCGTGCACGTCTCACGGATCCTGGGCAAGCTCGGCGTTCGCAGCCGCACCCAGGCCGCGGCGGTGGCACACCGTCAGCACCTGGCCTAGGGCCTAGCGCTGCCTCACTCCTCCCGCAGTACCGCGCCGAGGCTCATCCGCGCGAGCCCACGGGCTGCGAGCGCGGCGGCGATCACCGCTCCCACCAGCGCGGCGGCGATCAGCTCGATCAGGTAGCGCCAGGGCACGGCGAGGGTGTCGGGTGGCGGGTCGAACACGTGCTGGAGCATCGCGATCAGCATCTCGGAGAGCAGCCATCCGAGGACAGCGGCGAGCAGCAGGCCGGCCGCCAGCACCAGCCCGGCCTCGCTCCAGCTGAAGAGGCGGATGATCCGCGCCCGCGCACCGAGCGCGGCCATGGTCGCAAACTCCTGACGGCGCTCGACCTGCCCGAGGGCGACGAACAGCGCCATCGCCGCGGCGGCGAGGATCACCGTGAACGCCTCGAGGATCTTGCTGATGCCGCGGAGGTCGACGGTCGTGATCGAGCTGACCGTGTCCTTGGCCTGCTGGTTGATGTCCTTGACGATCGTGCCGTCGGCACGGGTGGCGGCGGCGACCCGCGCGGCGGTCGCCGGGGGGTCGCTCGCCTTGGCGAACACGATGTTCGGGCCGCCGGCGTGGTCCGCGGCGGACAGGTAGGAGAGGTTGGCGACCATGAACGAGTCGCGCGGGGCCGAGGGGAACTCCTGAACGACCCCGATCACGTGAAAGGGGACGACGTGGAACTTACCGGTGCTGTGGTCGAGCACCCGTAGGCGCAGGAGATCACCGAGGTTCAGCGAGTAGTCAGCGATCGTCTCCTTGGAGACGAGGATCCCGTCGGGGCGCGCCTGCAGCCGTGACATCAGCTGGGACGCGGAGCCCCCGATGAAGTAGGAGTCGCGCAGGCTGGTCGCGCGCGCGAACGTGCTTGGGTTGATCCCGAAGGTGTCCTGGAGATCGGGGCCGACGTACGCGTAGGAGTGATCGACCGGGGTGGCCGCCGCGACCCCGGGGACCCGCGCGATCGTGGCGGCAAGGTTGTGCTGCCCCGCGATCCCGGGCGGCGCCGACGCTGTCACGTCGGCCCCGAGCGTCAGCTGCGAGTCGACCGTGGCCTGCTGGTCGGATGTCGCGGTGAAGATCCCGAGGTTCACGCCGAACGCCAGCAGCAGTCCGACGACGACCAGCCCGCGGTTGATCGCCGAGCCCCGCCGGCCGGCGCTGACGAGCAGGAAACCACGCAGGGTCTGGGCCCGCCCCCCGCCGACTCGCCGTGCCGTCCACGCGAGCGCGCGCCCCCGCAAACGGACCAGCAACAGGGTCGCGCCGATCCACAGCAGGGCCGGCGCGAAGAACATGTAGACCGACAGCGACAGGGTCGGGTTCGAGTCCGGGTTGACCACGGCCGAGAATCCGGTGCTGGCGGTCAGCCAGTAGATCAGGCCGCTGAGACCCAGCGCCAAAAAGTCGAGGTACAGCCGCTGCCACAGCGGCTTGCCCTCGCGGCGCACGGAGCGCCGGCTCGCGCTGACGCTCGAGCGCCACACCGCGGCGCTGGCGCCGACACGCGCGACCATCGCCCCCACCGTTCCGAGCGCGACGCACACCAGGCCGGTGATGATCCCCCGGGTCAGGGTCAAGCCGACGCCGCCGGTGATCAGCAGCTGGACCGCCGCGATCGCCGCGCCCGTCCCGACCAGCCCCGCGAGCACGCCGATCACGACGCTCTCGGTCCCGGCGAGCCCGAGCAGGTGCGCGCGCGTCGCGCCGCGCGCCCGCAGCAACGCGAGCTCGCGCCGGTCACGCTCGACGGTTCCGAGCGCGGCGATGTAGGCGAGCCCGAGCCCGACCAGCGCCCCGGGTAGCGCGAGCATGATGTACAGCGTCTCGGCGTACAGCGCGTCCCCGGCGGCGGTGTTCAGCTTGTCGGACAGGTTGTTGACGAACTGGACCTGGCCGGGGAGCGAGCGCTCGATCCGGTTGACCAGCTGCAGCGAGCGGGTGTATGCCTGGCCCGGGGTGTGGCCGAGCTGCGAGGGAAGCGCCTGGGCCTGCACCTGCCACTGGACCCCGGCCTGCGAGCCCGGGACCGCCGAGGACCCGAGGGTGGCGGGAACGATCGACCGCAGCTGCGGTGCGAGCGTGTGCGCGAACGTGTCGAGCGGCATAATCGCCGCGTTCGGCGGGGGCTGCGCTGGGGCCGGGCCGAGCTGTGGGTTCAGCGGCTGGAACACCACATCCGGCGCCGTTATCAGTGCGACTCCGGAGACGCGGAAGGATCTGGGGCGCGCGCCGGGGCGCGCCGCAATCGACACGGTGTCGCCGATCCGCGCCTGCAGCGTGGCCGCGAGCTGCTGATCGAGAACCACCTGCCCCGGCACGAGCGTTCCCTGGAGGAAGCGGTAGACGTTGAAGTGCTGCTCGTAGCCGGGCGGGACCGCCAGCCGCGAGCCGGCGCCCGAGTTCGAGAGCCCCGCCGCCCCGTTGTGGCTGACGCCCGCAAACGGCGCGGTGGCGGCGGCGCTCGCCTGCGCCACCCCGGGCTGGTGGCCGACCGCGTCCGCCACCTTCAGCGCCGCGCTCTCGGAGGTCACCGGGCCCTGCAGGTCAAGCGGCACGCTGCGGATCGCTCCGCCGGTCATCGAC
>DATKFF010000168.1:0-9501 GCA_035511595.1 Solirubrobacteraceae bacterium
GGCGCATCGGTGCCGGCGTGACGCGCCGCTCGCCACGAATGGATGCCCAACCAGATCAGGTAGAGCGCGCCGACGAGCTTGAGGACCGTGAACGCGACTGCCGACGCTCGAACAAGCGACGCAACCCCAACGGCCGCCGCAACGGTCCAGACCGACAGCCCGGCACCAACCCCAAGCGATGTTCCGAGGGCCGTCCTGCGGCCGTGGATGAGGACGTTCTTGGTCACGACCGCGGTGTCAGGACCCGGTATCACGATTACGAGCCCAGCCACGCCGACGAAAACGAGCAGGTGAGCGCCCACGGAGTCAGTCTGCCATGGCGGTCCAGACCGCTTTCACGGAAGCGCTACTCCCGCGCGGCCCGCCGCAGCGCCGCCCGCAGGTCGTCCGGGAGCTCCGACCGCACGTCGACCTCCTCACCCGTGACCGGGTGCGGGAACGCCAGGCGCGCCGCGTGCAGGAACTGGCGCTCGAGTCCGTAGCGCCCGGCCATCCCATACAGCGGGTCACCTGCGACGGGGTGCCCGATCGCCGCCATGTGAACGCGGATCTGGTGGGTCCGACCCGTCTCGAGTGCGACGCGCAGCAGCGTCGCCGTCGGCAGCACGCGCTCGGTCTCGAAGTGCGTCCGCGCCGTGCGCGGGTTGTCGGTCTCGATCGACATCCGCAGCCGGTCTCGCCGGTCCCGCCCGATCGGCGCGTCGATCGTGCCCGTGCGAGCCGACAGGTGTCCGTCGACGAGCGCGACGTACTCACGCCGCAGCCGTCGGGAAGCGAGCAGCGCCTTCAGCGCACGGTGGACCTGGTCACTCTTGGACACGACCAACAGCCCAGACGTGTCGCGGTCGAGGCGGTGCACGATTCCTGCGCGCCAGGGCTCCTCACCGCCAACACCGCGGCCACCGAGCGCCTGGACGAGCGTCCCGGTCGCATGACCGCGGGCCGGGTGCACGACGACTCCTGCGGGCTTGTCGACGACCAGCAGGTAATCGTCCTCGTAGGCCACCGCGAACGGCGCCGGCGAGCTCGCCTCCGGCGCGGCCTCCACGGGCTTCTCCTGCACCTCCACGATCTCTCCGGCCCGCAGCACGTGGCGCTTCGGTCGCGACGCGCCGTCGACCCGCACCCGGCCGCCGTCGATCAGCGCCTGCGCGTGCGTGCGTGATCCGAGCGGCGCGGCGAGGAACTGATCCAGGCGCACCCCGGCGTCCTCGTCAGTGACCGTTAGCTCGATCCGCTCGGGGCTCACGGCGGGGGCTGCTCGTGGCGCCGCGGTCCCTCGAGCACCCACAGCAGCGCCAGCACGCCGAATGTGATCGACATGTCGGCGACGTTGAACGCCGGCCAGTCGGGGAGCTTGATGAAGTCGATCACCGAGCCGCTCGCGACCCGGTCGATCAGGTTGCCGATCGCCCCACCCACCAGCATCCCGGTGGGCAGCCACAGCCACGGGCGGTCGGGACGGAGCGCGAAGTACCCCACCAACACCGCCAGGGCGGCGAGCGTGAACGCAAGCACGAGCGCCCCGCCACCGGAGAAGACGCCGAACGCCACCCCGGTGTTGCGCACGTGGACGAAGTTGATCGCTGGGAGGAACTTGCGTGTCTCCCCCGGCTGAATGCTCGTCGCGATCGTGTGCTTCGTCAGCTGGTCGAGCCCGACCACGATCAGCAGGACGAGCGTCGCGCGGGCGAACGCGGCGCCCCGGATGCGCCGTCTGGCAAGTGGCTCGGTGGCCGTCAACGCCAGGTCAGCCGTGGATTAGGCTGGTGACCACCTGCTGCACGATGCCAAGCACGATGATCGCGAGGATCGGCGAGAAGTCGAACATCCCGATCGTCGGAATGATTCGGCGGAAGATCCGCAGGTAGGGCTCGGATACATCGCGCAGGAACGTCAGGATTGCGTCCGAGAAGCGCGAGTACGGCGTCCGCAGCCCCAGCGAGAACATCAGGTTCAGCAGGATGTAGACGATGATGATCAGGATGTAGACGTAGAACAGGGCGCTGACGTAGTTCGAGATGTCCACCCGCGTGATCGCGAAAACGGTCACTTGCCGCTCCAGCCGATGACAGCGTCGGCGGCGTCATGAAATGCCGCCCGTAGTCCCCCGCGCTCGAGCGCTGCCAGGCCGCGAGCCGTGCTGCCGCCGGGGGAGGTGACCTCGCGCCTGACCGCGAGCGTGTCGTAGCCGCGTTCGGCGAGGAGCGCCGCTGTGCCGGCCATCGTCTCGGTCACGAGCGGAGCCGCGATCGCGGCGCCCAGACCATGGCGGACCGCCGCGTCGATCTGCGCCTCCGCGACGAGCGCCTGATAGGCGGGCGCGACTCCCATCGCCGCGGTGGCCGCCTCGAACTTGTCCTCATCGACGCGGACGACCGTTGCGACGCGCTCGAACAGCGCGATCACGTCTGCCTCGAGGTCCGCCGGAGGGCCGGAGAGCTGCGCCGGCCGGTGCGGCAACGCGAGCAACACGATCCCGCGCCTCACCTCGACCGGTGTGTTTGGCATCGTCCTGAAGGTTGGAACGCCCGGATAGGCCGCCTGGATCTTGCCCCAGGGAACGCCACCGAGCACCGACACGACGGCCTTCGCCTCTCCCGCGATCTCCGCGGCGACGCGCTCCAGCTGCGCGGGCTTGTGACAGAGCACGACCACGTCTGCTCGCCGCGCGACCTCGAGGTTCGAGTCGAACGCCTCGCCGCCCAGCTCCTCGACCAGTGCCGCCGCGCGCCCCGAGCCCGCGTCCGAGCAGAGCACGGGGTCGCCCCACCCACGCGCGAGTGCGCGGGCCATGTTGCCAGCGCCGATGAGGCCGACCTGCATACGACGAACGTTACCCGGCGCGTCCGTTAGGACTGATTGAAGAAGCCCTTCTCGACAAGACGCGCGCGCTCCTCGGCGGATACCTCGACATTGCGCGGCGTCAGCAGGAAGACCTTGTCGGCGATCCGCTGCATGCCCCCGTCGAGCGCGTATGTCAGCCCGCTCGAGAAGTCGATCAGCCGCTTGGCGAGATCGGTGTCGGTGCTCTGGAGGTTCAGGATCACCGGGATCGCGTCCTTGAACTTGTCGGCCACGTCCTGGACGTCGTTGAAGCTCTTCGGGGCGACGAAGTGGACACGCACGTCCCCTCCCCCGCGCCCGTTGCGAGGACCGCCTGCGACGGGCCGCAGCGAAGTCGTGCGCCGGTCGTCGTCAGCCTCGTCGGCAAAGATGTCGTCGATCTCGTCGCGCCGCCGGCGGGCCGTCAGCCGACGGACGTTCGGCCGCTCACGGTAGGTGTCCTGGAGCTCGGCCTCGGGCTGCTCGTAGGGGTCGGGCTCCTCTTCATATGCGTCGTCCTCTGCCAGCCCGAAATAGACGAGCGCGCGATGCCAGGTGTCTCTAAAGGCCATGTGCGTGTCAGGGTTTCGCGCACCGGCGCGGATTCCCTGCCGTGATTATGACGCTTCCGAGGCCCATTTATGGGCTTTTGGAGGCATATAGCGTCGTGCCCAGGCGCACGATCGTCGCCCCTTCCTGAACTGCGACGAGATAGTCCTGGCTCGTGCCCATCGAAAGCTCGGCGAGCGAATGGCGCTCGGCGAGCTCCCTGAGCGCCGCGAAATGCCCTCGGCTGTCCTCTGGCGTTCGCGCCAGCGGGGGCATCGTCATCAGCCCAACGACGTTCACCGGAGAGCGCTCGATGAAGGCCCCGAGCTGCGACGGCGCGATCCCGCTCTTGCCCGCCTCGCCGGCGACGTTGACCTCGACGAGTACCTGCGTGTCAGGCGATCCGTGCCGTCCGAGCTGCTCGAGCGCCGAGTCGCTGGCGACCGACTGGATGTAGCGGACGTACGGGAGCAGCTGTCGGACCTTGCGGCTCTGGAGGTGCCCGATGAAGTCCCAGGTGAACGCGCCAGGGTGAGCGTCCGCCTTGGCGAGGAGGTCCTGCGCGCGGTTCTCGCCGAGCAGCGTCAGCCCCGCGTCCGCCAGCACGCCTAGCTCGTCGGAGGGGATGTACTTGACCGCGGCCAGAATCTGCACGGTTTCAGGGTTACGACCGGACGCGGCGATCTCCGCGCGCACGCGGGAGACGTTTGCCGCCACGCGCTCGGCCCGTAGCCCGGTGACTAGGTCAACCAAGCGACCCCCGCCTGGCGGCCGGTGACGCCGTGATCGCGCCGGTGCGAGAAGAACAGCTCGGGAGGCGAGCAGATCGTGCACAGCCCGGTGTCGTGAACCTCGGCCACGCCGGCCCGCTCGAGCTGGGCGCGGGCGATCGCCTTTAGGTCGAGCGTGCCGCCGCGGTGCACATCGGCGTTGCCCGAGGCGAAGCGCTCACGCACCTCATCCCCCACCTCGTAACAGCAGCGTCCCGCCCCAGGGCCGATCGCGGCGGCGAGCGCCTCGGTGCCGCCGAGCTCGCGCACCGCCCGCAGCCCCTCGTCGATGATCCCTCCGGAGAGCCCGCGCCAGCCGGCATGGAGCATCGCGACAACGCCGCCGCCGGCGACGGCGATCGGCAGGCAGTCCGCGGTCAGGACCATCGGGGCCACCCCCGCTCGCGCCGTTGCCTGCCCGTCGGCCTCCTCGAGGTCGAGCCGATCGGCGTCCGCCTCGGTGATCCGATCCGCCTGCGTGATCCGAAGGACGCGTGACCCGTGTACCTGGCGGATCATCGCCAGCCGCCCATCCACCCGAGCCTGCAGCGCGGCACGATTGCGCCCGACGAGCGCGGGGTCGTCGTCGGTCATGCGCCCGAGGTTGAGGCTTTCGTACGGGCCGCCCGAGAAGCCGCCCCTGCGGGTCGTGAACACCGCCCGGGCTCCCGGCAGATCGATCGCGACGTGCTCACGCCAGGGGTAGAACGGCGCGCCGAGCTTCATCGGAGTACGAGCTCCGGTGCCGGCACGGGCGTGCGCTGCGCGTACTCGAAATGCGCTCGTCCGGGAGCGACGAGCGTCTGCTTGTGGGCCCAGCCGCCCACCTGGCGCGAGCGCTCGTACACCTGCAGGCGGAGCGTCGCGGTCTCGCTGTTGTAACAGTAGGCCGGCTCGCCGTCGGGGTCGTGGTAGGTCACGCCGGCCAGCTGGTCGCGGTCGGCATCAACCTCACCGATCAGCTTGCGCGCCCCGCCGACGACCTCGAACCGCCAGCCCGCCAGCCCGTAGGCGCTCTGGTTGGACAACAGCCGCGCCGGTGATGTGGAGCGGAAATCACGCCCGTCGATTCGCCCCACGAACGGGGTGTTGGGCCGGAGCTCGCGCCCGAACCGCGGGACGGTCGCCGAGACCCCCTCGACGAACGCGCCGGCGACCGGCTCGTCGTCGAGCGTGTGCAGGTCGTTGCAGTGGACCCACGCCCACGAGCGTGCGTGCTTGCTGCCCCACAAGTGCGACTGGCCGCCGCGCGCCGCGGAGAGCATGAGGCGCTCGCCGGCGATACTCAGCTCGCCGTCGATCGTGAGGTCGGCGTGCGGCACGACGAACGCCGTCCCCGCCAGACCCAGGCGGTGAAGCAGCGGGTTGACCGGCGCATACGCGCGCCCCGCCGGCGTCCACCGCAGATCCCAGGACACGTCCTCGAACGCGCCCCGCATCCCGGTGTCGGTGATGCGTGCGTCTCCGATCGTCAGCTCGAACGGATTGCGCTGCGCGCGCAGCCGCACGCTGGGGTACGTGGCCTTGCGTGCCACGACCGTCCTTGCGTCAGCGCGTGGGTCCATCGCCAGGAACCACAACGAGCAGGTGGCCGGCTCAGCCGGATCCTCGGGCGCGAGCATCGTGTAGCGGACCCAGACTCCGACCCCGGTCGCCGGATCGGTCAGCGTCACGTAGTAGACCTCGTAGTGACCCGGTCCGCCGTCCCAGCGCAGCGCGTTCGCGTTGCTCGCCATCGGTTGCAGGCTAGCCACTGCGCTTGGCGCCCTCGAGCGCCGCGGCCAGCTCCTGATCGCGTCCGCGGGCGAGCCCGTCGAGCCTTGCCGCGAGTGCGGCGGCGAGGCCGCGGCCAACGGCCGGTCCCTCCGGAACCCCTGCCGCCAGCAGGTCACGCCCGTCGATCTCCAGGCTTGTGTGGCGAAGGCGATCAAGCCACTCGGTCGCGGGCTCGGCTGGGCCGAGCGCGCCCGCGAGTGCGACCAGCTCAGGCCCCGCCCCGAAGGCCGCCTCCGCGATCTCGGAGGGCCGCTCGGCCGCCGCGAGCCGGTCCGCGAGCCCGTCTGCGGCGGTCGCGGCGGCGACGATCGCGTCGCGGTCGGTGGCCTCGAACCCCATCGAGTCAAGCAACGCTCTCAGCTCGCCAGCCGGGATCGCGCGGGCGGCGAGCGCAAGCGCCAGCCTGTCGGGGCGGCCGTCGGCGGGGAGCAGCGCGAGCGCCCGCCGCGCCAGCGCCTCGTCCTCGAGCCGAAAGCGTGGATCGATCGCCCGGTCGAGCTCGAGAGCGCCCAGCTCACGCAACGCCGGGACGGGATCCTGCTCCCGCACGAGCAGCCGTAGCTCGGCGCCCACGCGGGGTCCGCTGACCGTCGCAAGAGCGCCAGCACGCGCAGCGTTCAGCGCAAGCTCACGCGTGTGCGGCTCGATCCCGAAGCCGAGCCGGCTTGCGTAACGCGCCAGGCGCAGCAGCCGCGTCGGATCGTCGACGAAGCTCCGGTCGTGAAGGACGCGGAGCGCGCGTGCGTCGAGGTCCTCGAATGCCCCCGGAAACGCCGTCAGCTCGCCCGCGCGGGAGCCCCCGAGCGCGGCTGCGATCGCGTTGACGGTGAAGTCGCGGCGCTCGAGGTCCTCGGTGAGCGTCGCCGGGGTGACGTCGGGGAGCGCTCCCGGGTGGGAGTAGGTCTCGCGTCGCGCGCGGGCGATGTCGTAGGACGCGTCGCCAACCGTCACAGTCGCGGTCCCGAAGCGGTCGTGGGAGACGACCTCGCTGCCGAGTCGGTCCGCGACGGCGTCCGGATCTCCCTCGACGAGCAGGTCGAGATCGAGAGGGCGCCCGCCGAGCAGCAGGTCGCGCACGGCGCCCCCGACCAGATAGACGTCGTTCGCGCCGGCCAACAGCTCCATCAGCGGCGCGCCGGCGGGCAGCGACCGCACTCGTTCCAGCAGCTCCTCGGGAGACGGAAGGCTCACGCGGGCATCTTCGCCGTTGCGTCGGTTGGCGGCCAGCCCGGATACCATTGCGCGCCATGTCGAGTCCCGGTTCGCAGCGCTGGCTGCGGCGGGGGCTCGTCGCCGTGGCAGTCCTGCTCGTTGTACTGGGGGGCGCGGTGGCGGTCCTCCTGCTGCATTCGCCTGGCAACGTTTCACACCCGAACGTCGAGTTCACACGCCCGTCGAGCACGCCGCCGCCGACGCAGGCAGCACTGCCGGCGTTCGAGTGGCCTAACTACGGGTACAACGCCGCGCGCACACGCGAGTTCGACCCGCCCAGCAAGCTCGGTCCCCCCTTCCGGAAGGGCTGGAGGTTCCAGGACTTCGCACTGCTCGAGTTCCCACCGGTGATCAACGGTCACACGCTGTTCGTGCTCGACGACGACGGCTCGGCGAAGGCGATCGACGCGCTCAACGGCCACAAGCTGTGGGAGACGAAGGTCGGGACGCTCGCAGCCGCGTCGCCCGCGCTCGGTATCGCCCAGGGGCTGCTCTACCTGCCGATCCTGTCGACCAACGCCAGCGCTTCGAAGACACAGGCGCCGGGCCACGGCAAGCTCGTCGCCCTGTCGATGAAGACCGGCCGCGTGGTCTGGAGCCACGACGTGCCGCCGGGAACGGAGTCATCGCCACTCGCGTGGCAGAACTCCGTCTACTTCGGCGACCAGAACGGAACCGTGTACTCGCTCGACGCCCAAACCGGCCACGTCAACTGGACGTACCACGCGAGCGGCGCGGTCAAGGGCGGTCCGTCGCTCGCCTACGGCCGTCTGTACTTCGGCGACTACTCGGGCCGCGCCTACGCGCTGAACCCGACCAGCGGGCACAAGATCTGGGCCGTCAACACCGGCGGCGCCGACTTCGGCTTCGGCAGCGGCAACTTCTACTCGACCCCGGCGGTCGCCTTCGGCCGCGTGTACATGGGCAACACCGACGGCCGCGTCTACTCGTTCGCCGCCCGGACCGGTCAGCTCGCGTGGGCAACGGGCACGGGTGCGTACGTGTACGCCTCCCCGGCCGTCGCCGACCTGCCCGGGATCGGCCCGACCGTCTACGAGGGCTCCTACGACGGCTACTTCTACGCGTTCAACGCGCAGTCGGGGGCGATCCGCTGGCGGCACCCGGCTGGTGGCAAAATCTCCGGCTCCGCGACGATCGTCGGCGACATCGTCTACTTCTCGGACCTCGCCGCGAAGAACACCCAAGGTCTCGACGCCCGCACGGGTCGGCGCGTGTTCTTGTTCCCCGACGGTGCGTTTAACCCGGTCGTCGCGGACTCCTCGACGATTTACCTCACCGGATACACCATGCTGTATCAGATGATTCCCAAGCGGAGTACGCTCGCGGCCGCGAGCGCCTCGTCCGCGAGCGGACGTCGCAATTCCGCGCAAACCCGCAAATAATGTTGCATAAACGGAACGTGCGTTCGCATTTGCTAAGATAAAGGGTCTATGCGTTGTCGTAGTGGAAGTCACTGCCAGGCGCCGGCTCTGCCCGGTCGCCGGTTCTGCGCGGATCACGCGGCGGAGCTCGATCGCATGCGCGAAGAGCTCAAGGATGCTGCCGCCGCACGCATTGGTCGGGGGCGCCCCAAGCGTTCCTCCACGTGCTGCCGCCCAGGTTGCTACGAGCCTCGCGTCCCCCCCGCGGCGTATTGCGATGCATGCACCGCGGCCGGGTACGTCGAAGAGGCTGCCTAGCAGTAACTGGCCCCCCGGGCCCTCACAAAACTGAAGTGAATGGCTCCGGCCGGGTCCTGCCCGGCGCGGCGTGTGCTGGATTGGCTGCCGCCCCGCGGAGGCGATGACGGCTGCGCGCCGGCGGGGTGCGTGTTTCGGCGCCGGTATCCTCGCCCCGTGGCGGTTCGCGTGATCCGGGACGAGGACGAGCTCCGAGAGCTGATCGGCACCCCGACCGACTTGGTCTGCGCGAAGCTCGCCGACCGGCTCAACCCGCTGACCGTCCAGTTCATCGAGCGCTCGCCGTTCGTGTGCGTCGCGACCGGCACCGCCGAAGGAGGCCTTGACGTGTCGCCGCGTGGAGACCCGGCCGGCTTCGTCCGCGTCCTCGACGAGCGCACGCTGCTGCTCCCCGAACGCCCGGGCAACCGGATCGCGGACACGCTAACCAACCTGCTCTCCGATCCACGGATCGGCCTCCTCTTCCTGATCCCCGGGGTCGGCGATACGTTCAGAGTCAACGGGCGCGCGACGATCATCGACGACCCCGAGCTGCTCGCACCGTGTGCGGTCGAGGGAAAGGTCCCGCGGCTCGGGATCCTCGTCGAAATCGACCAGGCCTACACGCAATGCGCGAAGGCGCTGATTCGCTCCGACCTGTGGAACCCGGCGCACCACGTCGATCGCTC
>DATKFF010000169.1:0-6328 GCA_035511595.1 Solirubrobacteraceae bacterium
CTCCGCCGGTGCTCGCCGACCCGCCGACGACGTCGTAGTCCTGGTAGAGGTGGAGGTCGTTGCCCTTGGAGCTGCCGGTCCCGGCGAACCACATCCGGTCGTCCGGCGTGTTCGGCGCTCCGGCGCAGTTCGTCGTCCAGCTCGTCCCACCGTCCGTGCTCATGCTGTTGGAGATGTTCGTCAGCCCCTGCAGGTCGGAGAAGTAGAGCGCGTTGTTGGAGTCCAGATAGAGATCGGTGTCCCCGCCGCCGACGCACGTCGAGGGCTTGCCGGGCCCGACGTTCCCTGGCGTCAGCTGGTAGGAGTTGCCGCCGTCCCGCGATCCCCAGATGAAGCTCTGGGTCGTCGAGAACCCGAACGGCACGCTGCTGAAGATGTTTCCGGTGCCGTCGACCTTGACGTCGGGCTCGAAGCCCGGGCGCTGCTCGTCGACCACGACCGCGTGCGAGAAGCCGATCCCGTCGCTCGCCTGAGCGGCCCGTGCGACCGGTCTAGTCGAGCCGGCCTGGCCCGCCGCCGCCGCCACAGCCGCCACCACGAGCACGATCAGCCCGGCGACCGCCAGCCTCGAGCCACGCCCTGCAAACCGCATTTGCCTACCTGGATTCCTCATAGCTGGCCTCCACGCCGCCGCCAAGAAAACCGCAATGTACCTGGAGCCCGCTACCCAGGCGCCGCCAGTTCTGAACGGCTTATGTCGTCCTGACGCCGCGCTACGGCCTGTGCGCGAGCACCTGGTAGATCGACGCCCAGCCCGTCTGGAAGCCCTGGCGAGCGGCGCGCAGGTAGAGCCGCCAGATCCGGGCGCGCTCGGGACCTGCGATCCGGACGGCCTCCTCGTAGCGCGACTCGTAGCGCTCGATCCAGTGCCGAAGCGTCTCGGCGTAGTCGTCGGCGAAGCCTTCGACGTGCGTCGTCGCGAACCCCGCTCGCTCCAGCGCCAGCAGGATCCGTGAGAGCGGCAGCGGGACCCCGTCGGGGAACACGAACCGCTCCGAGAACGCGCCCTCGTCTCGGGTGTCGAGATCCTGGAGCTTGGCGATGCCGTGGTTCAGCAGCCGCCCGCCGGGCTCGAGCAGTTCCGCCAGCCGACGGGCGTACAGGTCGATCCGTTCCTCGCCAACATGCTCGACCATCCCGATGCTCGAGATTGCGTCGAAGCGCTCCCCCGCCAGCTCGCGGTAGTCGGCCACGCGGATCTCGACGCGGTCCGCGACGCCCTGCTCCTGCGCGCGCCGGCGCGCCAACTCGGCCTGCGGCCCCGAAAGGGTGACGCCGACGACGCGGGCGCCGTGACGCGTCGCGGCGTGCAGCGCGAAGCTGCCCCAGCCGCAGCCGACGTCGAGGACTCGCTCGCCCTCGCGGAGCCCCAGCTTCGAGCAGACGAGCTCGAGCTTGGTCTCCTGCGCCTCCTCGAGCGTTGCCGCCCCGCGTGAGAAGCACGCGCAGCTGTAGGTCATCGACGCGTCGAGGAACAGGGCGAAGAACTCGTTGCCGGCGTCGTAGTGGTGGCGCACGGCTCGGCGGTCACGAGCAAGCGTGTGGCGCTCGCCGCGGAGCCGCAGCTCGGCCGCGGGCGGGCGCGGCAGGCGCGTCAGCCCGCAGGCGCGGACGAGCGCGCGCCCCAGCCGCAGCTTCTGCCCAAGCGGCAGTGGCGGGGGCTCGAACGTGTCGACCACGCGCAGCGCCGCGTCGAGGTCGTCGACGTCCACGAGACCTGTGACGTATGCGCGACCGATCCCGAGCTCACCTGGAGCCCGCAGCACGTGCGCGAGCGCGCGCGGCGACTCGAACCGGAACGTCGGCGCCCCCGACTCCGTCGCCTCGACCTCGGTCCCGTCCCAGAAGCGCACCGCGAACGGCCGTTGGGGGAGCGCCTGCGTCAGCTCCCGCCTCAGCGAGTCGGTCCGGGCGAACGGCAACGGCGGCCCTCAGCGCGCGGTTGCCAGCGCCCGCTGCTGCATCCGCTGCGGGTCGATCCGAACCACGTCCCAGGCGAGGCCCAGCATCTCGAGAACGCGGATCACGCCGGCCGACGGATCGATCTGCCAGCGCCGCAGGCCGTGGCGGTAAGAGGTCGGGAACGCATGGTGGTTGTTGTGCCAGGCCTCGCCCCAGGTGGGGATCGCCAACCACGCCAGGTTCTTCGACTCATCCGTCGTGTCGTAGGCGCGGCGCCCGAAGAAGTGACACAGCGAGTTGATGCTGAAGGTCGCGTGGTGCAGCAGGAAGATCCGTGCGGCGCCGCCCCACAGCAGACCCTCGAGCCCACCGACCACCGATCCCGTCAGCGCGACGCCGAGGCCGAATGCGAACGCAAGCCCGAGCACGACCCACAGGACGAACGTGCGGTCCACGAAGCGGACCCACGGGTCGGCGAGCAGGTCGGGCGCGTAGCGCCGCTCGTCGGCGACCTCCATATCCGTGAACACCCAGCCGATGTGCGCGTGGGCGAGGCCGCGGAATGCCCCCGTCCAGCCGGAGCCGCGCCCCACGTGCGGGCTGTGCGGGTCGCCGTCGACGTCCGAGAACTGGTGGTGCTTGCGGTGCGTCGCGACCCAGTCGATCACCGGGCCCTCTGCGGCGGCGGACCCGAGCGCCGCAAACGCGGCGCGCAGCGGACCATAGGTCTTGAAGCTGCGGTGCGTGAGCAGCCGGTGAAAGCCGACGGTCACACCGGTCCCGATTCCGACGTAGGTCACCACCAGGATCAGGACGTCCTTCCAGTCGAGCAGGTTTCCGGTCCAACCGAACCACATGGCGATCGCCAGCATGATCGGCGGCACCGCCGTCACGACGAGGCTCGCGGCCCGGTCCACCACCGGCATCGATACCGGCCGGACCTCCTCTGCGGGGCATGCTTCGTCCGTCGCGCGCTCAGCTGAAACGGTTGTCAAGAAGCCTCCTAGGCATGACGCCCTCCATGAACCAGCCTGCGCGCGATCAGATTTCGCGTCATGACTCGTGGAGCGGCCAACACCGGTTGCGCGGTCGATCCAACCCCGCCGTTCAAGTGCCCGGCGAGTCTACCCGTACGGCGATAAACCAGTCATAAGCAACGGCAGGCCAGGTTCTGACCTCGCGTGGCACGCTAACCCCCGATCTGGGTCCACGCCTCGCCCAGATTGGGCGAGATCGTGGCGTTATGCCGCTGCTTGCGCTCGCTCTGCACCGGCCGCGGCCCGGCCGCGGATCAGGTCGGCGGCGCGCTCGGCGATCATGATCGTGGGCGCGTTGGTGTTCCCGCGGATCAGCGTCGGCATCACCGAGGCGTCCACCACCCGCAACCCCTCGGTCCCGAGCACCCGCAGCTGGGCGTCGACCACCGCGCCCATCGCGCACGTCGCGACCGGGTGATACAGCGTGCTCGAGTTGCGCTCGATGTGGGCCAGGACGCTCGCGTCGTCGTCGCCGGCGGGCGCGCCAAGCGCCCCGGTGGTCACCGCCCGAAGCGCGGGCTGCTGCGCGATCTCGACACAGAAGCGGACGCCCGCCATCAACGTCTCACGGTCCTCGTCGGTCGCGATGTAGTTGTGCAGGATCCGCGGCTTGGAGCTAGGCACCCGGGAGCGCAGCTTGACGAACCCGGTGCTGGTCGGTCGCAGCAAACACGCCGACAGCGCCCAGCCGTCGACGAGAATCTCGCCGGCGCCGCCCTCGGGGAACAGGATCGGGATCGCGTGCAGCTGGATGTCCGGAGCCTCGAGCCCCTCACGCGTGCGGATGAACCCGCCGGACTCGGCGAAGTTGGACGTCAGCGGACCGCGACCCTCGCTCGTGAGCAACCCGACGTTCTCGAGCGTCTCCTCGGTGAGCAGCGACGGCTGGTCGGTCGTGTAGGTGATCCAGGCGGCGATGTGGTCCTGGAGGCCGCGCCCGACCGGCAGCTCGAGCACCGACGGGATCCCGGCGAGCTCGAGCTCGTCCGCCGGCCCGATCCCGCTCAGCAGCAGGATCTGAGGGCTCTGGTAGCTCCCGGCGCTGAGGATCACCTCACCGGCGTGGATCTCCCGCAGCGCGTCGCCCTGGTCGACCTCGACGCCGACGGCGCGTGTCCCATCGAGCAGCAGCCGAGTCACGTACGCGCCCGTCTCGACGACGAGGTTGGGGCGCTCGAGCACCGGGTGCAGGTAGGCGACGGCGGTCGAGCACCTCATCCCCCCGCGCTGCGTGACCTGATACCAGCCGACCCCGTCCTGCGCGGGGCCGTTGAAGTCCTCGTTTGCCCGAAGCCCGGCCTCGAGCGCCGCGTCGATGAACGCCTCGCAGGTGCGGTGCCGCGCGCGGCCCTCGCTGACCCGCAGCGGGCCGCCTGCCCCGTGGAGCTCGCTGGCCCCGCGCTCGTTGTCCTCGGCCTTGATGAAGTAGGGCAGCACGTCGTCCCAGCCCCAGCCGTCGAAGCCCATCGCCGCCCACGCGTCGTAGTCGGCCGGGTTGCCCCGGATGTAGATCATGGAGTTCAACGACGAGGAGCCACCGAGCATCCGGCCGCGCGGCAGCACCCGTGAGCGGTAGCCGAGCCCGGGCTCCGGGTCGGAGACGAACGCCCAGTCGTATTTGCTGGTGCTGAGCGCCAGCTGGCCCACCGGGATGTGGATCTCGTCGGCGGCGTCAGGGGGTCCTGCCTCGAGCAGGCACACCTTGACGTTGGGGTCCTCGCTCAGGCGCGCAGCGAGCACGCACCCAGCCGACCCGGCGCCGACGATCACGTAGTCGAACTCGGTCATCCTCTTCTCCTCGTTGGGTTGAGGGCATTGTTTATGCGTGAACGCACCCGGTCAAGGCCGGCGCTCGGCGGTCGGATAGCCTTGAGCCTGAAAGCACGATCGGGATCGACCCCTGGAGGGGCATATGTCGTTCGGATATGACCAGACCGCCCCGCGTGGCGCCGCGGTCACGCGGGATCAGACACGCGCCGTATTCGGTCAGGTGATGGGGCTAGTCGCGTTGACGGTGGGCTGTACGGCGCTTGGCGCCTACATCGGGCGCAACCTCACCGGCGGCTGGGGAATCGCGTTCTTCATCGGCGCCTTCGCGTGCATCTTCGGGTTGCAGTTCGCGGCCGCTCGCGGCCGCGAGCAGCTGGCGACCGGCCTGCTGTTCGGGCTCGGGCTGCTGCTCGGACTGGCCGTCGCCCCTGTGCTCAACGACTACGCGAAGGCCGATCCCGCCGCGCTCTGGCAGGCGGCCGGGGCCACGGCCGCGTTCGTCGCGGCGCTCGGCGCGATCGGGTACGCAACCCGGCGCGATCTCTCCTCCTGGGCGCGGGCGCTGTTCTGGGCGCTGCTCGGGCTGATCGTGTTCGGGATCGTGTTGATCTTCGTCAACATCCCGCACGCGAACATCATCTACGCGGTCCTGGGGCTGGTGATCTTCGGCGGCTACACGATCTTCGACTTCAACCGCCTGCGCCGGGCGAACCAGGCCAGCGCGGTCCCGATCGCCGCCGGGATCTTTCTCGACATCTTCAACGTGTTCCTGCTGTTCCTGCAGCTGTTCGGCGGCGGTGGAAGAGACTAGGCGCCGCCCGGCGCGCGCGGCCGGGCTGTTGCTCACGCTTCTGGCACTCGCCGCGGCCGGCTGCGGGTCGAGTTCGAGTTCGTCGACCGTGAGCAGCAGCCCCGCGGCCGCGTCGAGCACAGCCACGACTCCTCAGACGGCATCCCAGCCCGGACCCGAGGGGATCCCGCTCGAGGCCGGCGCCCAGCTCGCGCCTGCCTCGACGACGGCCCCGGGGACGACGGTCGACGGCATCCAGTGCGCCCCGCTCGAGCAGCTCGCCTACCACATCCACGCCCACCTCCAGGTGTACGTGAACGGTCAGCCCAGGGCGCTCCCGGCCGCGATCGGCCTGCTCGGCCCGGTCGCTCAACAGACCCCGCTCGGGCCGTTCTACGGCGCGCAGCAGTGCTACTACTGGTTGCACACTCATACGTACGACGGGGTGATCCACATCGAGTCCCCGACGCAGCGGGTCTACACGCTCGGGAACTTCTTCAACGAGTGGCGCCAGCCGCTCAGCGCGAGCCGCGTCGCCAGCGCCTCGGGGCCCGTGACCGCGTTCGTCAACGGAAAGCGGTGGACCTCAAGCCTGACCTCGATCCCGCTGCTGCCCCACGCGGTTATCCAGCTCGACGTCGGCTCGCCGGTCGTCCCGTTCCAACCGATCTCCTTTGCCGGAACCCGCCTTTAGCAGGACGGTGCCCTCGTGCTGATCATGCCGCCGGGTCACGGGCAGGCGATCTCACGTCGCCGGCCGCTGGCCAGGCGTGAGAAGTGGATGCTGGGCGGCGTCCTCGCGAGCGTCGTCGTCGTCGTGATCGTGCTC
>DATKFF010000170.1:0-3589 GCA_035511595.1 Solirubrobacteraceae bacterium
CCCGGCCGCGTTCGTGACCGGCGGCTGATCCGCGATGCAACCCAGACCCACGAGGCGCCAACTGCTGGCGGCCGGAACGGTGCTATCGGCATCGGCGCTGCTCGGACCGGAGCTCGCCGAGGCCGCGCCTGTGCCGCCGCCGAGCGACTCCACGGTGCTCGCGCGAACGCTGCGCGTAGAGCAGCTGGTCGTGACCGCCTACCGCAACGTGCTCGGCGCGGGCATCGTGACCGCAGCGGTCGCGAGCCGGCTGCGGGCCATGTTGGCGCAGGAGCTGGCGCACGTCGCCGCGCTCGAGCGCGCGCTGGGCGACCTCGGTGCCGTGATCCCGCAGACCAGCGCGAGCGCCGCGCAGCGTGAGCTCAGCGCGCACCAGGTGCACCTCAGCCTCACGCGGCTGCCGACCCAGCACGAGTGCCTGCGGCTGCTGATCGACGTCGAGTCGCTCGCCGAAGGGGCCTACTTCGCGGCGATCTCGAAGCTCACCGACCCCGGCCTGCTTCGCACCAGCGCGGAGGCGATGGGTTGCGAGGCCCAGCACTGGACGGTGCTCAGCGCGCTCCAGCACCACGGCGACGTGACCCGCTCGGTCCCGTATCCGTTCGTCCAAGGCTCCCCGTAGCTAAGCTCGAAATCGCGATGCGAATCTCCCGAGCCCTGTACGACCAGATCGTCGAGCACGCCCGTGAGGAGGCGCCAAACGAGTGCTGCGGGATGGTCGCCTCGAGCGACGGCCACGCCGTCGATGTGTACCCCGCGACGAACGCGGCCGCGAGCCCCCTGCGGTACGAGATCGACGGCGCCGAGCAGTACCGGATCCAGATGGCGATCGACGACCGTGATCTGGAGCTCGGCGCGATCTATCACTCGCACACGCGCACCGAGCCGTATCCGTCACAGACCGACATCAACCTGGCGTTCTATCCCGACGCGCTGTACGTGATCGTCGGGTTGGCCGGCGATCAGCCAAACGTGCGGGCGTACTCGATCCGCGACGGGCAGGTCGTGGACGCCGAGCTCGTCGTGGAGTGAGCACGCCGTGACCGAGGCCCCAGCAGGACAGCTGGTGTGCCCGAACTGCGGCGCCAGCTACGGACCCGACGAGCGCTTCTGTGCGACCTGCAAGCTGCCGCTGACCCACGCTGCCGACGCCGAGGAGCTGGAGCCCGTCAGCGAGCGCCATCGGCTGGCGCGCAAGATCAAGCCGCAGCTCGCCGAGGGCAAGCTCCTGCGCGTCGCCGGCGCTCGCAACCAGGCCGAGGGAGAGTTCATCCAGTCGATGCTGCTAGAGGAGGGCGTCCCGAGCGTGCTGCGCCGGAGCGCCGGGTTCGACGTGCCTGACTTTCTCGCCGCTGGGCCGCGTGACGTGCTCGTCCCGGAGTCAGGGGTCGAGACCGCCCGTGAGGTGCTGCTCCAGGCCGAGCTGATCTCAGACGAACCGGCCCGACCCGTGGTCGCGCCGGTGCACCTGCTGCTCGGGCTGCTGGCGGCGCTGGCGGTCGGGGCCGTGATCGTCTGGGCTCTCTCCTTGCTTCACTGAGCGCCGGCTCAGCCGGCCGCGACCAGCCGGTTCAAGTGCGTGCGCCACGCCTCCTCGGTGCGGACGATGGGGCGGCCGTCGAACGCGTCCACCAGCGCCCGGCGAGGGCCATCCCGATCGAGCCGGCAGGCGAACGCGGCCGCCGCGCGCTCGCCCTGCTCTTGGGCCAGCAGGTCGATCACGGTACCGCCGAGCAGCACCGCGTCGCGGACGCCCGGCGGGAAGCTCGGCCGGCCCCCCTCGCGCAGGCGCCGGACGATCGCCGGGCGTGCGTACTCGGTCTGGCCCGCGAACCAGCGAGCCGCGCCCTCGAGCAGCCACGCCCACCGCAGCTCGGCCCGCAGCCGCCCCGGGCCCGAGCGCCGGGGGAGGTCCCGGTTGCTCTCGGTGATCACCCGCCGTGCGTAGAGCGCGGTCGCGGTCAGCTCGAGCATCTCACGGGATCCCGGCACCCCGGACGCACGCCCGTCGAGCGCCGCCGGGTCGAGCATGTGCAGCTCGTGGCGGCTGGCCCAACCGGCGAGATAGCGGCGCGCCGCCGGCGCGGTGGCGAACCACGCCAGCGGCACCACCGGCCGCGCCAGCGAGAGCGACGTGGTGCTGCGGTGCAGCACCACCGTCAACTCCTCGAGCTTGACCGGGAAGTAGTCGGCTAGCTGCTCGCGGGCGAGCTCGAGCGAGTGGAGCACTCGCTCGGTGTCATCGCCCGAGGCCGAGTCGTGCCGCGCGCGGAACGATTGCGAGGCCGATTCGACCCAGGTCAGACCATCACCGGCTGGCGATCCGAGGCGATCGACGCGATCTCCTCGGAGGCACGATCGAACTCCTCGTCGGAGAGCACGGGCGTGCCCTCGAACGGGAGGTCGCGCGTGATCTCCAGCCACGAGCGGCAGCCGCCGTACTCGTTGCGGACCTTGACCGTCACCGGCCGCGGGATGCGGTAGGTGCGCAGCAGGACCACGTGCAGCGGGTGCCGCCGCTTCCAGGCCAGGCGCTTCTCGGCGTAGTCGGTCGTCCACACGTAGAACGGCGCCAGCGCGTCGACGGCCCGCCGGTCGGTGACCGTGTAGTGAGCGGCCACCTCGGCCCAGGCACGGATCCGCACCCGGTCCGGCTGCGTGATCTCGACGCCCCGGTAGAGCGCATCCGGCGCCGGCTCGTCGTCGGTCCAGACCCCCTCCTCGAGCGCGCGGAGCAGCTCGGGGCGGTGCGACTGGCGCACCAGGTCTGGACGCTGGTGGTCAAAGGTCGGATACAGGAAGAAGCGCTCGTAATCGAGCTTGAAGTGCTTTTCGGGCTCGCGGATGCCGCCCTTGCGGAGCGTCACCAGCTGCTCACCCTCGGCCAGTGCCCGTACGGTCACGGCCCATTCTTTAAAGGCAATCGGCATTGATTAATTGGGGGGTCAGACGACGGTTTACGAATCAGCAGTCCCGCGCGCGCACCTTGGTGCATCCAGCGACAGGAAGCGTGGATTGTAGGGAAGAATTCAGAAAATCCCAAATTTCCCTGTAAACCCCCGGATTTTGCGGGCTACTTAATTGCTTCGGGGCTGTAGCTATTCGCTCGTGGGGTAGTCCATGGGGTAGTCCATTCGTGCAGACCCCGCCTGTACAAACCCGGTGTGGGGATTCTGGACATCTGGACGATGCCGCGCAAACCGCGCCGCGGCATCCTTCTCGCAGACCAGATGAGCCAAGCAATAAAGGAGGTGCTCCTGGTCAGCCGCCCGCGATCGGTGTGACGCTCGACGGCCCACTGCTCACCAAAAGCCATGGCCCAAGCCTCGCGACATGAGTTCCGGTTTCCCTCTCCTCTCCGGGCGCAGTCCGAGGACACCCTGGCGTTGGGGGCCCTGAGCAGTGCGGGCTCGCACCGATTGCGGGCGGCTATCTAAGCCTGGTGTCAGCGGCCGGCTCGAGGTGGAGCTTCGAACGGCGACTCATATCCGTCAACCACTGAGGCGGACCGGAGTGCGTGCCGCGCAGTGTTCGGAAAGCGACGCCTCCACGACAAGCGCCGTCATCCCGGGCGGTGATTGTCGGGTAA
>DATKFF010000171.1:0-3016 GCA_035511595.1 Solirubrobacteraceae bacterium
CGGACACCGTGAACGTCGTGCTGCTCGGCGTCCTGGTCCGGTCCCGGGGTCCGCTCACGGCGGGCATCGCGTGCGGGCCCTCAGCCCGTCGCCGCCGCCCGGTAGGGGCGGAAGAAGGCGCGCAGCTCCTCCGCGTAGAGCTCGGGCTCCTCAAACGGCGCGAAGTGCCCGCCGCTCACGGGCTCGGTCACGCGCACGACGTTCGCCGTGCGTTCGAGCCACGCCCGCGGCGGGCGGACGATGTCACCGGGGAAGAGCGAGAAGCCGGACGGCACCTCGACCCGGCGGGCGTGCTGCGCGGGCGGGATCGCGGCGTTCGCGCGGTACATGCGCATCGACGAGCCGATCGTCCCCGTGAGCCAGTAGAGCGTGACGTTCGTGAGGATCTCGTCCTTCGTAAAGCTCCGTTCGACGTCCCCGTCGGAGTCGCTCCATGCCCGGAGTTTCTCGACGATCCACGCGGCGAGCCCGGCTGGCGAGTCGGTGAGCCCGAAGGCCGCGGTCTGGGGCTTCGTGCGGTGCATCGCGGCGTAGGCGCCCTCAGCCTGGCCCCAGGCCGCGACGGCCTCGATCCACGCGCGCTCCTCTGGCGCGAGGTCCGTCGGGTCGCCGGTGAAGACGGGCACCCCGACGTCGGTGCGGTGGACCGCAACGACCCGCTCGGGGTAGTCCAGAGCGAGGTAGCGGCTCACATGGCCGCCGATGTCTCCGCCCGCCGCGCCGAACCGCGCGTAACCCAGGACGCCCATCAGCTGAGCCCACAGGCCGGCGACGGCGATCGAGTCCAGAGGCGAGCCGGTGGGGCGGTCGGAGTACCCGTAGCCCGGCATGTCGGGCACAACCACGTCGAACGCGTCGGCGGAGTCGGCGCCGTGCGCGCCGGGGTCGGTCAGGAGTGGGATCACCTTCTCGTACCGCCAGAACGAGTCCGGCCAGCCATGGCTGAGAATCAGCGGCAGAACGGGGGCGGCCGTCGCGGCGGCCCGGACGTGGACGAAGTGGATCCCGAGGCCGCCAAGCGGGACGCGGAAGCGTGGGAATTGCGCGAGCGCCGCTTCCTGCGCCGGCCAGTCGAACTCCTCCGCCCAGTAGGCGACGAGCTCGCGGAGGTAGGCGAGGTCGGTCCCGAGCGACCAAGCGGCGTCCTCGGGCGTGTCCGGCCAGCGCGTCGCTCGCAGCCGCGCCCGGAGGTCCTCGAGCGCCGCGGGCGCGGCCTGCGGCGTGAACGGCTCGGGGCGGCCCGCGGCGTCCGGCATGAGACCCAGCCTAACGGCCGCGCCGCGCTAGTCCGCGAACGCGCTGGGCAGGCGCGAGAGCGAGCCGCGGGCGTCTTCGAAGAAGGAGTTTCCCTCCGTGTCCGCGGCGGACGTGACGTTCAGTACGACGTTCGCCAGCGCGAGCGTGAAGATGAGCTCGCCGACGAGGATCTTCCGATCCGACCCCAGGACAGCCGGCGTGGCAGGCCCTACGAAGGCTCGGACGAGCAGCGCAGCGAGGGCTCCCGCCGCCAGCTGCGTGAGGACGTCGCTCGCCGCCTGACGTCGGCGGAGCTTGCCAGCTAGCAGCGCGGCGAAGCTCACGGCGGGGTTCTAGTGCGCGCCCGAGACGTGACCGCCCGCGAAGACCATCACCATCAGCGCCGACCCGATCGCGAGCGGGGCGAGATCGCCAGCTCCCTTGCTCGACGTCGACAGGCCGACGGTCAGAACGAGGATGAATGTTCCAATCAATTCGACGGTGAGCCGGCGGCCGAGCGCGGAACCAGCGATCAGTCCGAACAGCCGATGTGTCCGATCAGTTGATTTGTTCCTGTGTGAGATTCGATCAACGAGCATCAAGCCGATCCCTATGGGCGATCGGTCAGACGGGGCGAACACCGCCCCGCCTGACCGCTGAAACTCATCGAGGAGTGCCGTCTTACCGATCCCCGGCTCACCCCGGACAACGAGGACGCGGCTTCGGCCCGACCGGACATCGAGCAGCAGCTGGTCCAGAGCCGCCTGCTCGCTCTGACGGCCCGACAGGGACGTCAACGGAGCAGCGCCAGACCAGCTGACGGGTGCGCTATCGGTGCCTACCGCAGTGATGCCTGGTCTCCCTCGCAAAGACTGTCGGAGTCTTGCCGGGATCGTGACCAGAAGCCTCGGGATCCTCTTGAGTCATGCGACTGAACCTCGGCCCAGGCCGGCGGTGGTGCATGCGTAAACACCTCGCGAGCGCCCCGCTCGCAGGATGCGTTTGGTCGGGTGATGCGCGACCGTGCCAAGCGGCCACGCACTCGCGCTGACTGCCGTGGGTGTGGAGGAGCCACCGTCGAGACGTTGCGACGGCGGCCGCGGACCTGCCTTCGCTGGCCCACCGGGCATCGTCGCGTCAGAGGCACCAGTCTCGGAATGCGCGTCAGCGGGGCTCCCGAGCTATCAGAAGACGCTACTGCCCTCGGGCGTGCTCCAGGTTTGACTGGTGCGGGCCGGACAGCCAGTCCGCATCCGGCCCCAGACGCGCGTCCACCGGTTCCTCTCCTCGCCGCAGCGCGTCGATGTAGGCATGATCGGCGGCGAGGCGGGCCGCCACCGCGGGACCCTCGGCAACTTCGCCGTGGCCGGGGACCAGAACGTCGACGTGCCTGGCGGCCTCTCCCAGCCGGTCGAGTGCCGTCTCGTAGGCGCCCACCTGATCGGGGCGGCGATGGTCAAGGAGCGGGATCAGGACATCGGAGAGCATGTCGCCGGCAAGCAGGACGCCACGATCCGCGAGAAGGACCGCGGCGTGGCCAACGGCGTGCGCCTGATGCTCGACGATCTCGCCCGGCACGGGTCCGCCGTCCGCGGGCAGCGGGGTGACGAGCCCGATCAGCTCAAGCGGGATACCCGACGCGCTCTCCGCCGCCATCGCCTGCGCCCGCTCCCGGGCTTGAGTGGCAGCCTGGGCGCCGGCGGGGGTGGCGTAGCGCGGCACGACGCCGAACCGGGCATGCCAGAGCAGGTGGTCCCAGTGGGGATGGGTGGAGAACCCG
>DATKFF010000172.1:0-2241 GCA_035511595.1 Solirubrobacteraceae bacterium
TTCCTCCCGGGGCTCGCCGGCGAGTCGCGCGACTTCGACGCCAACGGCCCGTACGTCCGCGTGCTCGGGACCGGCGGGAGTCTGACCTACTCGCTGTCGCCCGGGATGTTCGGGACTGCGCTGTCGCCGATCCTCGGCACCCAGCCGGAGCTCCCGGCGCTGCACAACAGCGGGGACGGCGCCAAGGTCCCGGTCTCACGCCCGCCGCTCAAGCCGAACGTCCCGTGTGAGACCCAGCAGCCGATCACCAACCTGTCGGCGCCGTCCGGGGCCGCGCCGCAGCCGGTCTCGACGCCCGTGAGCGCGCCTGGCGCTGCGCTGCGCCGTCAGAGCGCCGGCCTGCTCGAGCTCGCGCAACTGGAGCAGCAGGCCAAGCAGCAACACCTCGGCATCCGCTTCACCCGCAGCCTCGGGAAGGCGAAGTGAAACGCGCGATCAAGACCCACGCCGTCGACTTCGGCGCGATCATCGTCCTGATCTTCCTGGCGGTCCTCGTCTCCGGTTACATCCTCAACCACGAGCGGCTGCGCTTCCCGTTCATCCAGTCCTCGCCGTACGTGCTGAACGCCGACTTCTCGACCGGCCAGGCCGTGACCCCCGGCCAGGGCCAGACGGTGCGCGTCTCCGGCGTGCAGGTCGGCCAGGTCGGCAACGTCACGCTGAAGGACGGGAGCGCGATCGTCCAGCTCGACATCGACCCCAAGTACAGCCACCTGATCCGGACCGACGCGACCGCGCTGCTGCGCCCGAAGACCGGGCTGAAGGACATGTTCATCGAGGTCAACCCGGGCTCGCAGAACGCTCCGGTGGCCAAGCAGGGTTTCACGATCCCGGTCTCCAATACGAACCCCGACGTCAACCCGGACGAGATCCTGGCGTCGCTCGACTCGGACACGCGTGAGTACCTGGACCTGCTCGTCAACGGCGCCGGCCAGGGGCTGAAGGGCCCGGGCGGTAGCGAGCTCGCCGGGCTGCTCGAACGCTTCCTGCCGACCCACCAGGACCTGGCGCGGCTGAACGGGGTCGTCGCCGAGCGCGGCGCCGCGCTGCGCCAGCTGATCCACTCGCTGCAGGTGCTGAACACGGCGTTGGCGGTCAATCGCTCCCAGATCGTGCAGCTGATCGACTCGAGCTCGACCGTCTTCCGGGCGTTCGCCAACGCCAACCAGAACGTGAGCCGCGCGGTCGCCGACCTGCCGGGGACGTTGCAGCAGGCGACGACGACGCTCCAGAAGGTGCAGACGTTCGCCAACATCGTCGCCCCGGCGACGCACAACCTGCTGCCGGCGGTGGGCGAGATTTCGGCTGCAAACCAGGCGACGATCGACCTCGCCAAGCCGATCACGCCGGTGCTGCGGACCGAGATCCGGCCGTTCGTGGTCGCCGCCCGGCCGCTGGTCCGGAACCTGCGGCCCGCGTCGAGCAACCTCGCGACCGCGACCCCGAACCTGTCCAAGGTGTTCGGCGTGCTGAACAACCTGTTCAACGAACTCGGCTACAACCCGGGCGGCAACCAGCACGGCTACCTGTGGTGGCTCGCGTGGGCCGACCACAACGCGCGCAGCGTGTTCTCGACCCAGGACGCCAACGGCGACTTCCGCAGCCTGTTCGTGCAGGCCAGCTGTGACTCGCTCGCCCAGATCGCTCAGGGGGTGCCCGGCTCAGAGGCTCTGCTCGCGGTGACCGGGATCCTGACGAGCGCCAACGCCTGCCCGCAGCAGGCGGCCGCCGACACCGCGGCGTACGCCCGCTACAAGCAGACGAACGGCGCCGGCCTGACCGGCGCGCTCAGCTCCGCCACCGGGACGCTCACGACCGGCGCGAAGGCCGCGCACCTCTTCTACCCCAACCTCCCGACCAGGTAATGCAGACCGGAAGCCCACCCGTATCGAGAATCGTCACGATGGTCCTGTTCGCGCTCTCCTGCGTGGGCCTGTTGCTGTTCCTGTGGCTGTCGTTCGGCGGCACGATCCCGTTCAACACGCAGGGCTACCGGTTCGAGGTCGCGTTCCCGAACGCGTTTGACCTCGCCGACCAGGCGGACGTGCGGATCGCGGGCGTGTCGGTCGGGAAGGTCGTCTCCAAGCAGCTCGACGCCAGGGACAACCGCACCCTGGTGACGATCCAGATGAACAACAAGTACGCGCCGATCCACCGCAACGCCCAGGCGATCCTGCGTGAGAAGACGCTGCTCGGCGAGACCTACGTACAGCTGACCGAGGGCTCGCCCAACGCGCCGAC
>DATKFF010000173.1:0-2017 GCA_035511595.1 Solirubrobacteraceae bacterium
CCTCGACCCGCGCCAGCAGTTGCGACCAGGTCAGGGAGACGCTGTCGTCCGTCGTTCGTACGGCGACGATGTCAGGGTGGTTGGCAGCGGTCCGCCGAAGTGCGTCAGTCAGCGTCGGCGCGTCCACCGCGCGCCCCGCTGCCGGTGTGATTGTGCTGCTCTCCACTGGCTTTCAACCTCTCTCGGTGCCTGGAATTTGCGGCAAAGCTATCGTAGCCCGGCCGAATGATCGGCGGTGCGGCGGCCCGCCCCCCAGACGAAGGGCCTCCGACCGAGTGGTAGCGTCGGCGGCGATGGCAGAGCCACCGCTCGACGTTGGCGAGTTCGGTTCGGCGTTCCTCGACTTCATGCGGGCGATCACCGAGGCGGCGCAGCGGCCGGAGTCGCCCCTGCTGGCGCGGCTTCGTGAGCACCTCGGCGTGGCCCCGGATGAGCTTCCGGTGACGGCGGCGAGCTTCGGAATAGCCGACCGTCCGAATCTGCAGCTCGCGCTCGACGCTGTCCTGCCTGAGCGTGAGACGATCGGACTCGCCAACCCGCACATGCACAACGGTGGCGCAGGTTTTGCGCAGCTGTTCGCTCGTTCGGGCCATGGTCAGGGGCCGTTCGGCCTTGGCCCGGTGGAATACGCGGACGTGGAGGTCGGTGACGGGCGCGTGGTGCGTTGCGTCACGTCCGCGCTTTTGCTCGTCTCTCTCGTCGACGTGCCGGTGGCCGTGGTCATCACCGCTGAGCAGCGACCCCCCATGGGCGCGATGGGCGTGCGTCTCGAAGGGATCTCCCCGGACGAGCAGGCGGTGTCACGGCTGTTTCGAGCGATCCGCGAGGCGATGCTCGAGCACAACGTGTTTCGCGGCAAGCTGTTCTCGCTGAGTGCGATGGGCTCGGTGATCTTCCCCTCGCTGCCGGCGGTGGGACGTGACGAGGTCGTGCTGCCAGACGGGACCCTTGAGCGGCTCGAGCAGCACGCGATCGCGATCGCCGCGCACGCGGACGAGCTGCGGACGGCGGGGCGACACCTGAAGCGCGGTGTCCTGCTGCACGGTCCGCCCGGCACCGGGAAGACCCTCACGGTCAACTACCTCCTGTCCGCAATGGAGGGCCGCACCGCCGTGATCCTCACCGGCCAGGCGCTCGGCCTGATCGAGCAGGCGTTTGCGATCGCTCGCGACCTCACACCCTCGACCGTGGTCCTCGAGGACGTCGACCTCGTCGCGGGAGTCAGGACCGGTCCCGGGAGCCATGGCGTGTTGTTCGAGCTCCTCAACCAGCTCGAGGGGCTGGCCGAGGACTCGGACCTGCTGGTGCTGCTCACGACGAACCGGCCAGATCTGATCGAGCCGGCGCTCGCCGCGCGCCCGGGACGGGTCGATCTTGCGCTGGAGCTCCCGCTTCCCGACGAGGACGCGCGCCGCCGGCTATTCCGCCTCTACGCGCAGAAGATCGAGCTCGACCCCGATGCCGAGCGTGAGCTTGTCGAGCACAGCCCAGGTGCGACAGGCGCGTTCATCAAGGAGCTGATGCGCCAGGCGACCCTCCGAGCGGCCGTCAACGGGTCCCAGCCCAGGGCCGCCGACGTTGTGGAGATGCTCGCCGAGATGCTCGAGGACCGGGAGGCCCTCACCCGGCGGCTGCTCGGCCAGCCGCACGACGGTGCGGGGCCGCAGACTCCTCCGTCGCCGGCGATGTTCCGGGCCATCGCCAGTACGGGCCTGCCGATGCCGCCTGGGTCCATCGAGCCTCAGTAGGCCCGGCGCCGAGATTCCTCAGGAGTTGATCGAGCCGGGGTCGGCCGGCACGTCGACCGCGTACTCCCTGAGAACGTCGAGCGGGACGATTTCGAGCGCCCGCTCGTGCGTCGCCGCGAGCAGGACGTACGCGGCGACGCCGTCCTCATGCGCGCGCAGCCAGTTGTGCGCCGTCACGCACCACCGGTCCCCCGGCACCAGCCCCGGGAAGTCGTACTGCGGGACCGGAGTGCTCAGGTCATTGCCGATCGTCTGCTGATAGTCGAGGA
>DATKFF010000174.1:0-3651 GCA_035511595.1 Solirubrobacteraceae bacterium
TGGGTTCGTGGTGGTGGCGTTTCTGGCGGACGCTTCGACGGCCCACTGGGTCGCTCGGTATGCGCGCGGAATCGCGGCGTTGATCCTGGCGGTGATCTCGTTCGCCTCGTTGCTGTTCACGCCTTTTACCGAGGAGTACGCCCGCGATCAGGTGCCGGAGCAGTATTGGGGATCGCCCAAGTTCAAGGAGATCAACCGCAAGCTGACCACGATGTGGGCGTGCATCTTCGCTGCGATGGTTCCGTTCCACGCGATTGCGGGCACGATCGACACCAGACTCGGGAACATCGTCTTCAACTGGGCCATCCCTCTGGGGCTGGTGTATTGGGGCATCAAGCGGTCCTCCGCTCCCGAGCAGAGCGACGCCGCGCCGGTGCAGCCGGTCGTCTAGAGGGCGACGTGACTGTCCGATCGGCCATGGATCCGGTGAGCGACCGGCGCGAGCACGAGTTGCGAGCGCTGGTCGCCGCCGCCCGATGGGACGCCGCCGATCCCGAGGCGGTGGAAGCCGTCGCCGCTCACGTGCGCGACGGCGATGGCGGCGCGTGGGTGCGGGAATGGACGGCGGCTGGCGGCGCCGCCTGGGCAGAGGCCACGTCTCGCGCGAGCGAGCGCGCGTATCTGAACGCCGCCTCGGCCTACGCGGCGGCACTGGCGCTGATCGACGAGAGCGACGGGCTGGTCGAGGAGGATCGGCTCTGGGGCCGCCAGCGCGAGTGCTGGGACCGTGCGGTCGACCTGCTCGGCGGCGAGCGACTGGCGATCGGCTACGAGAGCACCACGCTCCCCGGGTACTTCTTCTCCGCAGGCGCGGGCCCGCGGCCGCTCGTTGTGATCGATCACGGCAGCCGGGTTGCCACATCCGAGGCATGGGCAGCCGGCGGCGCCGCGGCGCACGCGCGCGGTTATCACTGGATGACGTTCGACGGGCCCGGCCGGCAGGCGGCGCTGCGCCGGCAGGGTTTGGTTCTGCGGCCGGACTGGGAGGCGGTGGTCGGCCCGGTGCTCGACGCGATGCTCGCTCGCCCTGACGTGGATCACCAGCGCATTGCTGTCATCGGCCTCCACCACGCCGGGTATGGGGTCGCGCGGGCACTGGCGTTCGAGCCGCGCGTCGTCGCGGCGGTCGTTGCGCCCGGAATCGTCGACGCGTCGCGGCCGTGGCTGAACGCACTCCCGCTCCCGGCGCTGGCCGCCTTGGAGGATGAGGACCGCCCATCGTTCGATCGCGAGCTTCATCTCGCGACGCTGTTCGCACCTGACACCCCCGATCGCCTGAGACGGCTCGGGCGGGAATACGACGTCTCGGGGGTCACGCTGTACGACTTGGCGCAGCGGATCGTCGAGTTCCGGCTCGGCGAGGAGCTTGGGCGGATCACGACGCCGGTGCTCGCCTGCTCGGTCGGGTCCGAACCGCTCTGGACCTCGCAAACCGAGGAGCTGTACTCGCGACTGCCGGGTTCGCAGCTGGCCTGCGCTGCGCCGGGCGACGACGGCGTGTCGGACTGGCTGGACCAATTCATGTAATCCCGGTTGCCATCCCTTATGAGGGCTCTCTCATCGAGGGCGTACAGTGGGTCATAGCTAATGCTTGGGGACCTGGGGCCTCCGTCCACGTTGCACAGCGCGTGGCCGCTCGTCGGACGCGATCGCGAACTTGAGGCGATCGCGTCAGCCCGTGCCGACCCGGGCTGCCACGGCGTGGTCGTTGTCGCCGCCGCCGGCATCGGCAAGTCGCGGCTGGCTCGTGAGGCGCAGGCCGCCGCCGACCGCGACGGCGCGTTCGTCGGCTGGATCCAGGCCACGCGCAGCGCGGCGGCGATGCCGCTGGCGGCTGTCGCGGATCTGGTCCCCGACGAGGTTCGCTCCGACGACGTCGTCGCCCTACTGAGGCGCTGCGGCGAGGAGCTGCACGCACGGGCCGGGGGTCGCCCGGTGGTGCTGGCCGTCGACGACGCCCAGCTCCTCGATCCGGCCTCGGCGGCGCTCATCCTTCACCTCGCCAGCTCCGGATCGGCGTTCATCCTGGCGACGGTCCGCGCCGGCGAGCCGTGCCCCGACGCGATCGTCTCACTGTGGAAGGACGACACCGCGCCGCGACTTGAGCTTGGCGAACTGAGCGACGAGGGCGTGCGTGCGCTCGTCGAGACCGCGCTCGGCGACCCGGTGGAAGAGGAGGCGCTCGACTGGGTGACCGACGTCAGCCAGGGAAACGCCCTGTACGTCCGGGAGCTGGTCCGAGGCGCGCTCGACGCCGGCGCGCTCGTCCACGCGCCCGGGTTCTGGCGGCTCGATGGCCGTCCGACCGCGAGTTCCTCGCTGCTTGACCTGGTCGCGCAGCGGATGGACGGCCTGACGACCGACCACCGGCGGGCGGTCGAGTTGCTGGCGCTCGGCGAACCGCTCGCGCTCGACGAGATCGAGGCTTTGACGTCCGAGGACACGCTGGTCGAAGCCGAGTCGTACGGGCTGATCGCGACCAGCGGCGACGGGGTTCGTCTCGCGCATCCTTTGTACGGCGAGACGGTCCGTGCCACGCTGCCCCCGATCCGGGCCCGGAGCCTCCGGCTGGCGCTGGTGGACGTCGTGGAGGCACGGATCGCGTTCGGGCCGGACGATGCCCTGCGCGCCGCGCGGCTCCGGCTCGACGCCGGGGTGGCGCTGTCGGCGGGCCTCGCGCTCGACGCGGCCCGGGCGGCGAACCGCGCCGGCGATCCCGATCTCGGCGCCGAGCTCGCGTCGCTCGCGGGTGCCGGCGGCGACCTGGCCGCCGCGATGCTCCTGGCTCAGTCACACACGATGCGCAACCGCCACGAGCAGGCGGAGGCGGCGCTGGCGGCGGTCGAGCCGTTCGCCCCCGGCGACCCGAACGCTCGCGACTATCTGAGACAGCGGCTGTGGCTCTACCACTGGGGGCTGCGGCGACGCACCGCGGAGATCGGCGCGCTGCTGGACCGCGCCCACGCGTGGTCCGAGGACCCGAGCTGGGATGGGTTCACGGCCCGGATCCGCGGCACGTACACGGCGCTCGCCGACGGGTTCGGAACGCCACCGGACGCCGCCGAGCGCGCCGGCGAGCTGGCGGGCCCCGATCAGTCTCGTCGCTCGATCGCGGTGATGCAGACGATGGCGCTGTTCCTGGCCGGCCAGGGCGACGCCACGGCGGCGACCGCGTTCGCTGCCCGGCCGTCGGTGCCGCTCCGCGACGACGGCGATGCGGCGGCGCTCGGCGTGCTGAGTCTGATCGCGGTGGAGTCCGGATACCGGTGGCACGAGCTCGAGCAGTACATGAGCGCGGTCGTGCGCGACGCCGTCCACGCCCGTGATCACGCGGCCGCAGGTCTGTCGGCCTTTACGCTGGCCCGCCTTCACTTCCTCAAGGCGCGGTATCGAGACGCGGTCCGCTGGCTCGCCGAGGCCGAGGTGCACCTTCACCAGCAGGATCCGTTCAACGTGACGCTGTCCGTGCGCGCGCTCCAGGTTGGGGTCGCGTCCTTCACCGGCGAGTTCGACGCCACGCTCACGGCGCTCGAGCGCCTTCACGCCTGGTGCGAGGGTCACCCCCCGCTGCCCGCACAGCGCGTGCCCCTCCGTCGCGCCGAGGGCTGGGCGTTGCGCCTGCGTAACGCCGCCGAAGCCGGTCGCCAGCTG
>DATKFF010000175.1:0-5801 GCA_035511595.1 Solirubrobacteraceae bacterium
AACTATGGATCCCCGCCATCCTCGGGATCGCCGCATTCATACAACTACGCCTCCTACTCAAACGCGAAACCGAAGCAATCAAACTATGCAACCCCGGCGACACCATCGAAATCGTCGGACTCGGCCCCACAACCATCGAACCACGGGCGTAGAAGCGCGCAGCTATCGCAGGCGGTTGGCGAGCTGTGTGCGTGACTTGACGTCGAGCTTGCGGAACGCCTTGCGGAGGTGGTACTCGACTGTGCTCGGGCTGATGAACAACTGGGCGGCGATCTCTCTGTTGGTGTTTCCCTGTGCCGCGAGCCGGGAGACCTGTGACTCCTGCGGGGTGAGTTGATCGAGGGTTTCTGCGGTTCGCTTGCGAGCGCGCTCGCCGGTCGCCTGCAGCTCCACCCGAGCGCGCTCCGCGAACGCCTCCATGCCGAACTCGGTGAACATCTCGTGTGCCGTCCGCAGCTGGTCACGGGCGTCTATACGACGAGCCTGGCGTCGGAGCCACTCGCCGTACAGGAGGTGCGCACGGGCCAGATCGATCGCGACGCGCGTGCGGCCCAGTCGCTCGATCGCCTCGGCGTAAAGGTCGTCGGCGCGCCCGTCATCGGCCAACAGCGCGTGCGAGCGAGCGGCGATCCCGAGAGCCCAATCGGTCCCACTCGCCCGGCTCCGATCCGTCAGACGCCGATCGGTGTCGGCGGCGAGCTCGACGGCTCCAACTCGTACGGCCGCCTCGATCAGCTCGGGCATCGTCCAGCCCACGGGGACCAGCTCGGTGTGTTCGACGACCCGGCGCGCTGCCGCCAGCGCCTCCGCGTAGCGTCCGAGCCCGTTGTAGAGCACGGACTCCGCCCAATCCATGAACGACAGGCCAGCCCCCTCTCCGCGCTCGGTCATCTCGGCGCGGGCCGTATCGATGAAGCGTCCCGCGTCGGCCTCGCGGCCACGCATCGCCATCAGTCCCGCCGCGTGGTAGGGAGCGAGGGGGCTCCCGGTCAGCTCCGTGGCCTCCTTGACGGCGTCGTGGAGAGACGCCGCCAATCGCAGCTCGCCCGCGAAGACATGCATCTGGCAGCGGTGGCTGAGGGCCACCGGGAGCTCTCCGAGGGCGCCGGTCTCACGGATCAGCTGAAGGTGTCGGTCGGCCAGCCGCTCCCATCCTTCGTCGTCCCACACATGGAGTGTTGAGACGGTCGCCCCCCACATCCACCGCAGCTGCTCGGCCGGCGACGTCTCACGCTCGATCGCGCGGTGCGCCTGACGCAGGATCGGGACCGCGGCGGCATAGCTGTCGCTGAGAAGCGTCACGAGGCCGTCGAGCAGCAGCTCCGGCCCGCGCGGCTTCCGCGCTCGCGGTGCCGCTCGCGCGGCTTCAGCTACCTCCCGCGCGCCTGCGCCCGGCCCGGCTAGCGGCCCGGCGAAGATGGCCGCCGTCAGTGCCTCGAGGTACGTCTCGCGGGCCAGCTCAGGATCTACGTCTCGGAGCCGCTCGGCGGCGTTGAGCAGCAGTGCTGAGGCGTCGCTGCTTCGCGTCGCCAGAAACGAAATCTGGCCGCGCAGCAGAACGGCCTTCGCCTGCTCGAGCTCGCTCAAGGCCCCGGACTCTGCAGTTGAGACCAGGCGCAGAGCCTCATCCAACGCCCCAATCCGCAACTTTGCCTGGGCCGCAGCTAGCGCGCGCCCTGAGCGGCGCGACTCCTCGGGTGTCAATGCCGAGGCTCGCTCAAGGAACGCCGCCGCGGCCGCGAGTCCTCCTCGTGCCTGGGCTCGCGCTGCGGAGCGTTCGAGCTCCGCGGCGACATCCCCGTCCGGCACAGATGTGGCCTGCGCGCGGTGCCAAGCGCGGCGGTCCGGGTCGGTCTGCGGATCGGTCGCCTCGGCGAGCGCACGGTGGACCTCGCGCCGCTGATGCGGGGCGGACCCGCGATACACGGCCGAGCGCACCAGGGGATGACGAAACGCGACCCGCGTACCCAGCGCCAGCAAGCCTTCGGACTGGACGGTCTCCGCCGCCGACTCTGGGATTCCGAGCCTACGAGCTGCTCTCCAAACCAGCGCCGGATCGCCGACAGGGTCGGCGGCGGCCAGTAGCAGCAACCGCCGGGGATCGCGCGGCAGGTTCCTCAGTCGCCGCGCGAAGTTCTCCTCGATCTGCGACGAAAGCGGCAACGCGGCGGGCAGGCCGAAGCCCCCCGCCAGCTCCGCCGGCGTCAACCCGCGCGGCATCTCAAGGAGCGCAAGCGGGTTCCCGCGCGCCTCGAGGATCAGGCGCTCCAAGACCGGGTCATCCAGAGGAGCCGGCAACACCGATTCGAGCAGCGTCCGAGCGTCGCGCGCGTCCAACCCCTCGACCCTGACCTTCGGCAACCCGGCGAACGTGTCGCCAACCTCGCGCGCCACGAACAGGAGCGTGATCTTCTCCGCCAGCAGGCGGCGAGCTACGAACACAAGCGCCCGCGCCGACGCACGATCGAGCCATTGCGCGTCATCGACGGCGCACAGGAGCGGCCGCTCCTCGGCGGCCTCGGACATCAGCCCGAGCACCGCCAGCCCGACCAGGAACGGGTTCGGGGCCTGGCCGGCGCTCAGACCGAAGGCGACTGAAAGCGCGTCGCGCTGAGGCGCCGGGAGGCACTCGCCGAGCTCGAGGATCGGCGAGCACAGTTGCTCAAGCGCCGCGAACGGGAGCTCCATTTCCCCCTCGACTCCGGTGGTGCGGAGAACCCGAAACGCCCGCGCGCCATCGACCGCGTGCTCCATCAGCGTCGTCTTGCCGACCCCGGCCTCACCGTGGACGACCAATACCCCGCCGTCGCTCCGGCCCGCGCCCTCGAGCAGTCGGTCGAGCAGCTCGCGCTCACGGCGCCGGCCGAGCAACTGCGATCCCTGCGGTCGCACAACAGACCCCGGCGTTGCAGACACTCCGCTCATGTTTCATCCAACAGCATGACGATCCTGCGTAGTAGGCGTCGACTAAGGACTTCAGGGATTCGACCGCTGGCCAGTGACGCCACGATCGTGCGCACATCCTTCAACGACCGACACCTAGGAGACGACCGCAATGACCCCCACGCCTGACTACTTCGACCGCTACGAGAATTTCGCCCTCACGAGATCCGACAGCGGCGTGCTCACGCTGCGCTTCCACACCGCTGGCGGGCCCGTGACGTTTACGGGTACCACACACTCCGACTTCCCGCGATTGCTCGATGACATCGCGTTTGACCGCAGCAACAAGGTGCTCGTGATCACGGGCACCGGCGACCGCTTCATGACGGACATCGATGGCGCGAGTCTTGGCGACATCACGAAGCCGATGGGGTCGGATATCACTTACATGGAGGGCCGGCGTATCCCCCAGCGCTTGGCGGACCTTGAGATGCCGATCATCTCTGCCGTAAACGGCCCTGCGACGGTGCACAGCGAGTACGTGTTGATCGCTGACATCGTGATCGCCAGCGAGACGACCGAGTTCTCCGACTTCCCACACCTGACGTTCGGGATTAACCCCGGCGACGGCGTGCACATCGTCTGGGAGGAGGCGCTGGGGATCAACCGCGCTCGCTACTACGTGCTCACCCAGGGCACCTTCACAGCCGCCGAGGCCAAACAGTGGGGAGCCGTCTCCGAGGTTCTTCCGCAGGATCAGGTCCTCGCCCGCGCCCAGGAATTAGCTGAGAGCCTGGCGGCAAAGCCGCAGCTGCTCACTCGGTATGCGGCGATCACGCTGCGCCAGCGAATCAGCCGCCGGATGGCTGAAGGTACGGCGCTCGGAATGGCGCTCGAGAGCCTGACCGCCGCGAACCTCGCGTACCTGCCTCAATCCCAGTAGGCGAGCGCTAACGAACGCTGGCGAGCACCGTGAGCACATCGGCCGGCTCCGCGCGCTCGGTCCAGTCGCCATGAACATTGGCGTAGCGGATGGCACCGTCGGTGCCGATGACGAACGTCGCCGCGGCAGGGAGGACCCACCCTCCCGCACCGTTGTGCGCGCCGAGGTCGTTTCCGACCGCGTCGAACAGGGCGCGGGTCTCTGCGTCAACCTCGTACTTGAGTCCGTATCGGTCGATCACGCTGGCCCCCACATCCGACAGCACCGCGAATCCGAGGTCGTTCTTTTCTGCCATCGAGAGCGAGTGGTCGGGCGTCTGCGGCGAGACGGCCACGAGTTGAGCGCCTAGCTCGGCAATCTGATCGAGGTGGGCCTGGAAGGTGCGGAGCTGGAGGTTGCAGTATGGGCACCACTCGCCTCGGTAGAAGATCAGCACCAGCGGGCCCTTCTGCAGCAGCGCCGAGAGGTGGACCTCTTCGCCGCGCTGGTCGGGGAGCGCGAAGTCCGGGGCCTGGTCGCCCACCTGCGGTGCGCGGGCCGCGAAGTCGAGCGCCTCGAGCCGCTCGACGGCGGCGGCGAAGCCGCTCAGAACTTCGCTCGGAGCTTCTGTTGCCATCCGCGCGTTCATCGCGTCGCGCTGGGAAACGTAAGAGGTGGGGGTGCTCATGTGAGGTTCTCCTTCGGTGGGCCGATCACGATTTGGCTTGAACAGACGGTTGGCGCCTAGCTCGGCAGCTTGTCTGCCAGGACGTCGACGGTCTCTATGACGGGCTCGCTGGCGAGGAGCCCGGGGGCGTTCTCCATCAGCGCGGCCGCGACCGGACCCGTGAGGTGCGCCTCGCGCCCGGCTTCGCTCGGGAACGCGTCGAAGATCGCGAAGCGCGATGGCGCCAGCCGCACGGCAAACCAGGCCGTCGTCTGGGGCTCCTCCTCGACGAGCGGCAGCGCACCCTCGAGGAACGCTGCGACGTCGCCTTCCTTCCCCGCTTTTGCCTCCAGTGTGACGAGCAGACCCACGGTGACCAATGTTTCTCCTTTGCTTCCAGATTGACGGATTCGGGCTGCATCCCAGTCGATCGGAAGGAGTCCGCGGACCCCGCTGTCGCGGGATCCGCGGGAGCTCCTTGCGTCTACCGGGGCGGGAACTGCGAGCCGGGCACGGGTGGCGCCAGGTTCGCGGTTGGTGCTTGTGCTGTGAAGCCGATCACGGCACAGTTGATGTCGACGCCGGCGGAGCCGTAGGGCTTGGGTTGCCCGGTGGCGGGGTCGACGCCGGTGAGCAGGTCGGGCCGGGTGGCCGCCAGGTTGAACACCTGGTTCTCGTCGATCTGGCGCTTGTTCAGCCCTTCGTTGATCGCCTTCTGCGTCCACAGGCCGAGCTGCGCATCCCACAGCGGGCTGTAGGCGTCTGCGTGACGCGGGTCTGCGAGCGTCGGGAAGTCCCCGAACACGTTGAGCAGATCACCGCCGTTCCGCAGCGCGTTGATCAGGCCGGTGTTGCCCAGCGACGCGTCCTCGCTCGCGTGACCGTCCAGCACCAGATGCTGGAAGCCCTGCGACTGCGGGTTGTTCGCCCCGGTCTGGCCGTTGATGAACCCGAACAGCCGCTCGCGGGCGGAGCCGAGGAAGTCATCACCGCCGTTAAACGACGCGTTGTTCAACGCCGGCACGTAGGTCGAGCGCTCGAGCACCGCTGTCAGCGGCTGCCCTGCGTCGGTCGAGAGGTAGACGATCGGCTGACCCGCGTCGAAGCCCTTGACGAACAGGAGGTCGGCGTAGGACTCGGCGAACTGACCGGGAGCCGACGGACCGGCGATATGGACGTTCAGCACTCGGTCCTCGGTGTTCGTGTGGTGCACGACGTCGAACGAGGAGGACGGCCCGTTACCGGCGGCGATGATCGGCGCGTTGTAGACGACGTCGGAGCCATCGATCCGGATGAACGGGCTGTAGCCGTTGGTGGCGACCGATCCGG
>DATKFF010000176.1:0-6394 GCA_035511595.1 Solirubrobacteraceae bacterium
TGGTTCGAGTTGACCGAGCCGCTGCGCGACGGCGGCGCCCCCGACGACGTCGAGCGCTACTTCCTCTTCCAGACGCTGCTCGGCGTCTGGCCGATCGAGCGGGACCGGATCCTGGAGTACATGCTCAAGGCGCTGCGGGAGGCCAAGCGCAACACCAACTGGGTGGAGCAGAACCACGACTGGGAGGAGGCCGTCGCGCGCTTCTGCCGCGCGCTGTACGGCAACCGGCCGTTCCTCGAGCAGTTCGAGCCGTTCGTCGCGCGCGTCGCGGCCGACGGCGAGCGATCCGCGCTCGGGCAACTGGTGCTGAAGCTCACCGCGCCGGGTGTGCCGGACACCTACCAGGGCGATGAGCTCCCCTACCGGGCGCTGGTCGATCCCGACAATCGCCGGCCGGTCGACTGGGCCTACCGCCAGGCGATGCTGCGGCGGCTGATGGGCGGCTCGCAACCGGTCGCCGAGACCCGGAAGCTGTTCCTGATCCTGCGGCTGCTCGGACTGCGGGCGCGGCGGCCAGAGGTGTTCCTCGGGGGGGCGCACGAGCCGCTGGACGCCGGCCCCGCCGGGTGCGCGTTCGTCCGCGGCGGACAGGTGCTGGTCGCGGTCGGTCTCCCACGCGCGGACGCCGACGGCGGCGCCGCGCTACATGGCGCGGGGGGACGCTGGCGCGATGTGCTGAGCGGCGAGGAGCGCTCGATCTCCGAGCGCGAGCCGCTGGCGCAGGTGGTCGACGAGTTCGGGATCGCGGTGTTCGAGCGCCGTGGCGGCGCGAACTGACTGTGCCCGATGTCACGCACTGACGGGGCCGGCCGTCCTACCGTGAGGGTCGTGAACGCACTCGAGACAGTCACGATCGTCGTGACCACCGGAGCCGCCGCGCTCGGGGTGGTCGACTACCTCCGTAACGGCGGCGCGCTCAGGCGGCTCGGCCGTGAGGGCACGATGTGGTTCGACCACCTCAGCGACCAGCCGCTGGACGAGCGCCCTTCCGAAGACGCGCTCGACGCGCCGATCCCCCGGCGCCCGCTCGTCGGGCGCCCCTGATCCTTCGCTGCGGACGCCCGTCGCCTAGGCCTGCGTGGAGGCCCACTCCCCCGCGCGCCCGGGGACGCCGAGCGTCGTCGGCTCGACCTCCACGATCTCGTCGGCGGGAATGTCGCCGCGCTTTGCGGCGGCCATGATCGCGGCCGCCGACGGCGCCTCATACAGGCAGTAGGTGCGCCGCCGGTCCGCGCTCAGGAACGAGAACAGCCAGCGCACGCCCTCATCGGCGTTGATCTCCTCGATCAGCCTGACGTCGTCGTTCGTGAGCTCGAGCTGGTCGGCGAACGTCCGCTCGATCACGTAAAGCGGCATCCGCCGACTCTATCCCCCCGCCTACGCGTCGACAAGGGCATGGCGATGCGCGTAGGAGGCGGCCTCGGTGCGGTTGCCGCAGCCGGTCTTGCGGAGGATGCTGCGGATGTGGTTGGCGGCGGTGTGCGAGCTGATGAACAGCTCGGTGCCGATCTCTCGATTGCTGAGCCCGCGGGCGACGAGCCGCAGGATCTCGGCCTCACGCGGCGACAGCCCATCCGGAAGCCGCCCAGGGGCCGCGACCTCCTGCAGCGAGTCGATCCGGCCCAGCAGCGACTTCAGCTGCAACCCGGTCGCGAGCTCCCGCGCCTCACCTAGAAGCGCCCTCGCGAGGCTCGGATCACGCCGGCCGGCGGCGAGCATCGCGTGCACGTACTGGTACTCGGTGTGTGCCAGCCACGTCATCGCTCCCATCTCGCGGTTCAGGGCGATCGCGCGCTCGAAGTGGTCCTCCGCACGTTCCCATTCCCCCAATGTCGCGGCGAGCATCCCCAGATAACGGTCGGCTGAGCCGTAACAGCAGACGAGGTGGCCGATCATCACGTTCGTCCCGGTCAGCGGCTCGAGCTCGGGGTAGACCAGCGCGGCAGCCGCGGCGTCGCCGAGGGCGGCGCATGCGTCGGTGATGTAGGTGAGCGATGCCAGCCACAGCGACTCGCGGAACTGGTCGAGGCCCTCCCGGACGATCCGGGTGAGCTCACGCCGGGCCTCGGACTCCATCCCCAGCTCGACCAGCACCGAGACCAGGCCCGGCCTCCAGGCTCCCCGCTCGCGGCTCGAGCCGGCGAGGATCCTCACGACAGGCGCCAGCTCCGCGATCCGCCCCTGCTCACGCCGGAGGCTGAAGACCTGAATCCCGTAAGTGCCCGATGCGTCTCGGCCGGTCAGCAGCCGACCGACCTCATGCGACCGCGCGGCCATTTCCTCGGCGTCCTCGAGCCGGCCGTCGGCGAGCGCGATCGCGGAGCCGTAGTGCTCGACGACGTGCAGCATGAACGGCTGCGCCGACGCGTGGGCGAGCTCACGCAGCACAGTGATCTCGCGGCGCGCGGACGCGATGTCGCCCATCGCGACGAACGACGGAACCCGCCACGAGGTCGCCTCGGCCTGGAGCTCGATGTCTCCGAGCTCCTCGCCGATCGCCTTGGCCTCGGAGAGCATCTCCAAGATCTCCTCCAGCGGTGTCTGACCGCGTGACCAGTACGAGCGGACGAGCACCTTGGCAAGGGCGGCGCTGTCGCCGCTGCGCCGCGCCAGCGCGATCGCATTCGTCCGCACGATCACGCCCCGCTGCTGATCGCCCTGCATGTCGAGCGTTCTGGCGAGCCCGCTGAGCAGCCCAACCCGTAGCCCCGGGCTTCGCTCTCCCAGTGCCGTCGTGGCCTCCTCGAGCGGCCGAGCCGCGCGCGCCGCGGTGCCGGGTCGCCAGCATGCCTCCTCGTATCCGATCGCGGCCCGCGCGAGGAGCTCGGCGTCTGCGCGATCCCGCGCGATCTCCGCGGCTGCGTCGAACGCGTCAAGCGCGTCCGGCGCCTTGCCTGCCTTGTGGCTGGCGTCCCCCAGCGCGAGCAGGACCTCGGCTCGCTCCGCAGGATCCTCGATCCCGAGCTCGAGCGCCGTGCGCAGACACCGCGCCGCCTCGTCGAGCGCCAGCCCCTCGGCGGCGGCCCGGGCGGCGAGCAGGTTGTACTCGATCCCGCGCTCGGACTCGCCCAGCGGCGCGGCCGCTGCGAAGTGGTACGCCAGGTCCGCCAGCGCGCGCGCCGAGCGACCCTCGGCGGCCTCCTTGGCCTCGCCGACCGCCAGGTGGAGCTCGGCTCTGCGGAGTGCAGTGAGCCGGTCGTAGACCGCCCGGCGCACGAGCTCGTGAGTAAACCGGTAGGCGAGCCGATGCCCTGACAGCTCCTCGATGAACCCGCTGCGCAGCGCCTCCCCGAGCGCGTCGTGTAGCTCGGGCTCGTCGAGACCGCTACCGCGGCGCGCCACCGCCAGCTCGAACTCCGCTCCGGCTGTGGCCGCCAGCTCCAGCAGCATGATCGTCTTGGGCGCCAGGCGCGCGAGCCGCTGGCTGACCACCTCACGCACGCTCTCGGGCGTCCCCAGCTCGGTCAGCGGCCGAGTCAGCTGGAGCCCGCCGTTGACGACGTCGATCAGCTTCGTCTCGACGACCGCGCGCCACAGCTCGCAGATGAGGAACGGATTGCCGCCGGTCACGTCGGCGATCGCCGCGGCGAGCTCCTGCAGCTCGGCGACGAGCTCGCCCTCCGACGCGCGGCTGACGAACTCGGCCACCTCGCCGTCCGAGAGGCCGGACAGCCGGATCCGTACGACGTCGTCCGCGCGGCGCAGGTCCGCGAGCGTCTGGGCGAGCTCGCCCGGCATCTCCGTTTCGGTGTCTCGGAAGGTCGCGAGCACCAGCACCCGGGCGCCCGCGGTCGCGCGCCCGAGGTGGCGGAGCAGCAGCAGCGTCGGGACATCGGCCCAGTGGATGTCCTCGATCACCAGCAGCACCGGCTGGCCGGCACCCACGACCTCCAGCAGCTGGCCCACGGCGATGTGCAGCCGGTGTCGCTCGGTGTCCGGATCGCCGGACGTCGACGTGGGAAGCTCGCCGAGCACGGTCGCGAGGTCGGGAAGCAGCCGCGAGAGCTCGCCCGCGCCGGCGCCGAGGGCCGCTCTGATCTGACCGGGCTCGAGGGCGCCGGCGAGCCGCTCGAGCACCTCGGCAAACGGACCATACGGAGCCTGGATCACCGCGTCGCACGCGCCGTAGGCGACCAGCGCGCCATCGCTTGCGGCCCCGCGCGCCAACTCGCGTACAAGCCGGCTCTTGCCACTTCCCGGCTCGCCGCCGAGCAACACGAAGCGCCGCCCCTCCCCAGCGGCCGTCGGCAGCAGCGTCCGCAACGTCTCAAGTTCAGACGAACGCCCGACGAACGGCAGCGTCGACGATGGTCGAAGCGAGGCGGGAAGGTCCAGTGCAGCCCCCTTTCGGGACACGATAGTCAGATCTGACTATTAACGCGAGCCGTCCGGCGCCCGGTTCGCGTCAAGAAATGGGTCAGGCCGCGTCATGACAGGCGCCACGAGGCGGATTAGTCTCGCTTTCGCGCGGGGATTTCTTGCCATTCGAGCAGAGAAAGAGGGGCCATGAGCACTACCACCACAGCTGCGGGCGCCGCACGTCGGGAGCTTTCCGGCTTCCGGGGACGCCTGATCGGTCCAGAGGACGCCGACTACGAGCAGGCACGGACCGTCTACAACGCGATGATCAACAAGCGACCGGCGCTGATCGCGTACTGCGCCGACGCCAACGACGTCGCCGCGGCGGTCGGGTTCGCCCGCGACCACGGGCTGCTGCTGGCGGTTCGCGGCGGCGGCCATAACGGCGGAGGACTGGGCACGTGCGACGACGGCGTCGTCGTGGATCTCTCCCAGCTCAAGCAGATCGAGGTCGACCCGCAGGCAGGGACGGTGCGCGTCGGCGGCGGCTGCACCTGGGGCGAGGTCGACCGGGCCACCGGCGAGTACGGCCTCGCCACCCCGAGCGGGATCATCTCGACGACCGGCGTGGGCGGGCTCACGCTCGGCGGAGGCCTGGGTCACCTAACCCGTAAATGCGGGCTCACGATCGACAACCTGCTGGAGGCGGAGCTTGTGCTCGCCACTGGCGAGACGGTGCGGGCGAGCGCGAGCGAGAACCCGGACCTGTTCTGGGCGATCCGCGGCGGCGGCGGGAACTTCGGCGTCGTCACCTCGTTCGTGTTCAGGTTGCACGAGGTCGGGACGATCTTCGGAGGACCTACGTTCTGGCCCACCGAGGCGGGCGGCGAGGTCCTATCGGCCTACCGCGAGTTCATCCCGGACGCTCGGCGTGAGCTGAACGGATTCTTTGCCTACACGACGGTCCCGCCGGGGCCACCGTTCCCGGAGGAGCTTCACGGACGCGAGGTGTCCGGCGTCGTGTGGTGCTACGTGGGCCCGGAGGACGAGGCCCGCGAGGCGATGGCGCCGCTGCTGGACGCGGTCCCCGAGCCGTTGATGCACGGCGTCGGCGCGATGCCGCACGCGATGCTGCAGGGCGCGTTCGACGGGATCTACCCGCCCGGCCACCAGTGGTACTGGCGGGCCGACTTCGTCAACGAGATCCCCGACGAGGCGGTGGAGCTCCACCAGCGGTTCGGAACGGCGCTGCCGACGCCGCAGTCGACGATGCACCTGTACCCGATCGACGGCGCGGCGCACGATCCCGAGCCGTCCGACACGCCCTGGGGCTACCGCGACGCACAATGGGGCGCGGTCTACGCCGGCGTCGACCCGGACCCCGCCAACGCAGAGAAGATCAGCCGCTGGACGGTGGATTACTTCGACGCGCTGCACCCGTACTCGGCGGGCGGCGCGTACGTGAACATGATGATGGACGAGGGCGAGGACAGGGTTCGCGCGAGCTATCGCGACAACTACGACCGGCTCGCTCGGATCAAGGCCAAGTACGACCCGGACAACCTGTTCCGGGTCAACCAGAACATCCGGCCGCAGGCGGGCTGAGGATCGAGGAGCTCGAGCGCCCCCGGTAGGGTGCCGGGGGTGCTCAGGCTCCGCCAAGCCGTTCTCGCCGCGCGCGACCTGGACGCGGTCGCCGGCGAGCTGAGCGACCGGCTCGGGCTGAGCGCACCGTTCGCCGATCCCGGCGTCGGGCACTTCGGGCTTCGCAACGCGGTGTTCTGCCTCGGAGACACGTTCCTCGAGGTCGTCTCGCCGGTGCAGCCGGACACCGCGGCCGGGCGCTTGATCGAGCGCCGTGGCGGCGACTCCGGGTACATGACGATGTTCCAGCTCGACGACCTCGCCGCGGCGCGCCAGCGCGCCCGGAGCCTGGGCGTGCGCGAGGTCTTCCAAGTGGCCCTCGACGACATGGCGGAGGTCCACCTGCACCCGGCCGACATGCGCGGGGCGATCGTCTCGCTGAGCGAGCCCACGCCACCGGATGCGTGGCGCTGGGGCGGCCCTGACTGGCAGGCTCGGAGTGCTCCGGTCG
>DATKFF010000177.1:0-4446 GCA_035511595.1 Solirubrobacteraceae bacterium
GCGATGGGCGGCGGCCACCAGATCGCGGGGCTCGAGCTTGACGCCGTGGTAGCTGCCGGCCATGCGGCTGATCGACTCCTCCATCAGCGTGCCGCCGAGGTCGTTGACTCCCCAGCGAAGCGATTCGGTTGCCGCGTCGAGACCCATCTTCACCCAGCTCGCCTGAAGGTTCTGCACCGTCTTGCCCAGCGCCAGGCGGAACGCTGCCGTGTGCTTGAGGTTCTCCTCGCGGGAGATCTCCTCGACCCCGTGCGTTCGCCCGAGCAGCGTGTGGAACGGGATGAACGACAGCGGCACGAACTCGGTGAAGCCGCCGGTCCGCTCCTGCAGCTCCCTGACGACCCGCATGTGCTCGGCCAGCTCCCAGGGCTCCTCGATGTGGCCGAACATCACGGTGACCGTCGAACGGATCCCCTCGGCGTGGGACGCCTCGATGATCTCGACCCAGCGCGCGACCGGCAGCTTGTTCGGCGAGATCCGCTCACGGACGCCGTCGTGCAGAACCTCGGCGGCGGTTCCCGGCGTCGAGTCGAGCCCCGCCTCGCGCAGCCGCTCGAACACCGCCCTCGGCGCGAGCCCGCTGACGTCGCACATGTGCGCGATCTCCATCGGCGAGTAGGCGTGCAGATGGATTTCATGGCCCGCCTGCCCCGCGATCTGCTTGGCCAGTCGCAGCCACTTCTCGTAGTCCTCGAGGCCCCAATCAGGGTGGATGCCGGACTGCATGCAGATCTCGGTGGCCCCGAAATCGATCGCCTCCTGCACGCGCCTGGCGAACTCCTCCGCTGAGTGCTCGTACGCATCGGGGGACCGGCGGGATTGGCCGAAGCCGCAGAACGCGCATCCGACCACGCACACGTTGGAGACGTTGACGTTGCGGTTCACGACGAACGTCACCGTCTCCCCCGCCAGCTCCGCGCGCAGCTCGTCGGCGGCGACCCGCATCTCCTCGATCACCTCGGGGCGCCGCTCGGAGAAGAGCGCGGTCAGCTCGTCGGCCGTGAGTGCGGCGCCCTCGCGGCCCCGGGCGATCGCCCGCGGCGCGGCATCGTCGTCGATCGCCAGCTCGTGTGACCGCCGGCCCGACCCGCGGCGCGGGATGAACGACCAGTAGTTGGCCTTGATCACGTCCATCACCGGGCCGGAGACCCACTGCGGGTCGATGTACTCGGGGTACACGCAGAGCCGCTCGCTCAGCGCCAGCCCGTCCGCCCGTAGCTCCTTGCGGACGCTCGAGGGCGACGGGAACGGGTGCTCCGGAGAGATGTGGTCGCCGTTGGCGCTCAGCCCGCCGAGATCCGTCGCGCCGGCGCGGACCAGCTCGATCCACCAGTCCGACAGGTTCGGCGGGATCTGGATTCCGACCTCGGGCATCAGCCGCCGCACCTCTTCGACGAGCCGCTTCATGTCCTCGATCGTGACCTCGGAGGCCCAATCGGGGGCGCCGAGCTGCGGCCCCGCCCAGACGCCCGTCTGCCAGTACCTGCGGGTCGCCTCGTCGGCGATCTGCGCCGGCTCACGGCCGTAGTAGCTCTGATGCGGCACGAAGTTCTGGAGGATCACCTCCTGGATGTGGCCGTGGCGCTCGTGCAGCTCGGCCAGCCGCTCGAGCGACGCGACGCGCTCATCCTCGGTCTCGCCGATCCCGACGAGGATCCCGCTGGTGAACGGGATTCGCAGCTCACCGGCGGCCGCGATCGTCTCGATCCGCCGAACCGGGTGCTTGGTCGGCGAGCCCGCGTGGACCGTCTCCATCAGCCGCTCGGACACCGACTCGAGCATCAGCCCCTGCGAGGCCGTCACCTCGCGCAGGCGCGCGAGCTCCTCGCGCTCCAGCACGCCGAGGTTGGTGTGCGGGAGCAGCCCACGCTCGAGCGCACGCTCGCACGTCCACACGACATAGGCCGTGAAGTCCTCGAAGCCGTACTCACTGAGCCGCGCAGCGACGGTCGCGTTGACCTCGGGCTTCTCGCCGGTCAGCACCAGCAGCTCCTTGACGTGGTGTCGGGAAACCGCCTCGTCAAGCAGCGCCTCGACCTCGTCGGGCGCGTACAGGTGCGGCTTGTGGGTCGCGAAGGCGCAGTACTTGCAGTAGCAGCGGCACGTCCGCGAGAGCGACAGCGTGAGGTTGCGGCTGAACGTGACCCGGCGGCGCATGCGCCCGCCGGATTCTACGGGCGCCTATTCTGCGGCCCGCATGCGGCGCCCCCTGCTCGGAAGATTGCTGGCGATCCTGCTCGGGGCGACCGCGCTGCTGGCGGCCGGCTGCGGCTCCTCGGCGAGCGTCCCCCAGGTCCGAAACGCGTCGCTCGTACTCGACTTCACCCCGAACGCCGTCCACGCCGGGATCTACTCGGCGATCGCGCGCCACTACGCCCGCTTGCAGGGGCTGAACCTGCAGGTGATCGCGCCATCGGCCTCGACCGACTCGATCAAGCTGCTCGAGGCGGGGCGCGTGAACTTCGCGGTCCTCGACATCCACGACCTCGCGATCGCGCGTGCGCGTGGTGCGGACATCGTCGGGATCATGGCGATCGTCGAGCGTCCGCTGGCGGCCGTGATCGCGCAACCCCCGATCGCGACGCCCAAGCAGCTGGCCGGGCGGACCGTCGGGATCACGGGCGTCCCCAGCGACACCGCGGTGCTCGACTCGATCGTCGCCGGCGCCGGCGGCGAGCCCGACAAACTCAAGACGATCACGATCGGCTTCAACGCCGTCGGTGATCTGCTCGCCGGCAAGGTCGCCGCGGCGACGGCGTTCTGGAACGACGAGGGGGTGACGATCCGCAGGCACCGCCCGGGCGCCCGCGTGTTCCGCGTCGAGGACTACGGCGCTCCGCCCTACCCGGAGCTGGTCCTGTGCGCGACTCGGTCGAGCCTGAACCGTGATCCCAGCCTCGCGAAGGCGGTCGTGCAGGCGCTCGTGTACGGCTACGAGTTCACGCGCGCGAACCCGCAGCGCTCGGCGCTTGACCTTGAGCGGCAGGTGCCCGGCCTCGATCCGTCGCTCGTATCCGCGGAGCTGGCCGGGTTGCTGCCTGCCTTCCGGCCCGCGGTCGGCCACGTCGGCGAGCTGAACGCGACCACGCTGGACGCCTGGTCGCAGTGGGAGGTCAGGTTCGGGATCGTCAGCCGCCGGCCCGACGTCGCTCAGATGTTCGACCCGAGCTTCGTCAACGAGGCGGCCTCACTGACCGCGGCTCCCCAGTAACCGCTCGACCAGCGACGCTCCCTCGCGCGCCATCCGCGAACGCGGGACGACGAGCTCGAACCCGGCCGCCTCGGCGCGGTCACGGACGTCCGTCTCGACGTGCGAGTAGAACGCCAGCACCGGCACACCGGGCTCCCGATGACGCCGAGCCTGCTCGATCCGCTCGTCGGGGTCGGCCGTCAGGTCGACGACCAGCAGCGCCGCCCCGGGCAGCTCGCGCGTGAGCGCCTGATCGTCGCCCGCCAGCACGGTCTGATGACCCGCTGCTCCGAGCGCGCCGGCCACGTTTGAGCCGAACAGCAGATCGGGAACGAACGCGACGATCCGCGCCACGGGACCGCCGCTACTGCGCGCGGAGCTTCTTGAACTCCTGGCGCACTGATTCGGTGCGGCCCCACATCAGCTCCTGCACGATCTCGACGCGCCCGGTGCGGACCTCCCGCACGGCGAGCTCGCCGTCGATTTCGGCGTCGTCCAGCAGACTCAGCGCCGCGTGCACTGCGGGCGCCGCGGCCGCGTGGCCGAAGCGGTGCGCGACCAGCACCCGCCAGTGCCAGTCGTGGCGCGAGTAGGGCTGCGCGTTACACGTGACCACCAGGACGGCGGCGTCGACGTAGCGCCGCTCGTCGAAGATCCGCAGGTCGAACTCGAGGTCGGTCCAGTCGTCCGGCAGCGAATCGACCACCTGCTGGAAGGTCTCGGCGAGTGCCATCGCCGCAAGGCTACGCGAACAACTGCTGATACAGCAGGAACACGTTGAGCGCCGTGATCAGCCCGGCGCAGCCCCAGGCGAGGATCGTCGTCAGCCGGCGGTTGACGTGCACGCCCATCACGTCGCGCCTGCCGGTGAGCCTCACCAGCGGGATCAGCGCGAATGGGATCCCGAACGACAGCACCACCTGGCTGAGCACGAGCGCGCTGGTCGGGCTGACACCGACCGCGAGCACGACCAGCGCCGGCACCATCGTGATCGCGCGCCGCAGCAGCAGCGGGATCCTGACGTTGATGAACCCGGCCATCACCACCTGGCCGGCGTAGGTGCCGACGCTCGACGAGGAGGCGCCCGATGCGAGCAGCGCGACCGCGAACGCGAGCGCCGCTCCACCGCCGACGAGGTGTCCGAACTGCGAGTGGGCCTGCTGGATCGTGCTGAGACCAGCGAGCGCCGGCGTGTGGAACAGCTTCGCCGCTGCCGCGAGCATCGCCATGTTGACGACTCCAGCGAGTCCCAGCGC
>DATKFF010000178.1:0-6992 GCA_035511595.1 Solirubrobacteraceae bacterium
TCGGCGAGCTCGGTCGCGCCCCACGCGCCCCGCGGCACGACCTGGCCGTCCAGCGCGACCGCCACACCGCGGCCCTCCGGGGCCCCGGGCAGCGAAGCGACCATGATCGCCACGGTCGTCCCGGTTGGCAGCTCGCGTGGCTCGCCGTTGACGATCACCCGCATCCTCAGACTCCCGCCGCGACGCCCGTGAACCGTGTCGGAAGGAACGGCTCCGCGAGCGACGACGGCTGCTCGCCGAGCAACCCGGCGAGGACCAGCTCGGCCGTGATCGGCGCGAGCAGGATCCCGTTGCGGTGGTGGCCGACGGCCCAGTGCAGCCCGGGGACCGCGCCGGGCCCGATCGCGGGGGCATTATCGCCCGTCGTCGGGCGAAGCCCTGCGCACAGCTCGTCGATCACCAGCTCGGAAGCGCCGGGTACCAGCTCGATCGCCTCGCGCAGCAGCTCGAACACGGCGCCGGCGGTCACGGTGGTGTCGAATCCTCGCTCCTCCATCGTCCCGCCGAGCACGTAGCGTCCGTCGCCGCGGGGCACGATGTAGCCGCCGGCGATCCGCACAACGCGGCTGAGGAGCCCCGGCCCCGACGGATCGCGCAGGCGCAGGATCTGGCCCTTGACAGCGTGGATCGGAACCCGCGCCCCCTCCGGGATCCCCCCGAGCCCGCCCGCCCACGCGCCCGCGGCGATCACCACCTGCGCGGCCGGCACGAGTTCGCCGCCGGCGAGCCGCACACCCTCGACCCGCCCGCTCGAGTCGGTCTCGACGCCCTCGACAGCGCCGCCGGCTCGCAGCTCGCCGCCCGCCCGCGCCAGCGCGGCGGTGAGCGCCGCGGTCAGCTTCCGGGGGTCGATCGCGTGGTCGCCGTGCACCTCGAGGGCCAGCCGCAGCGACGGCGTGAGCGCCGGCTCGAGCACGCGAGCCGCGCTCGCGCGGAGCCGCTCGACGGCGAGTCCGAGGCCCCGGCGCAGCTCCAGCTCGCGCTCGAGCGCCTCGGCCTCGTCGCGGTCACGGGCCACGAACAGGGTGCTGCATGACAGGTAGCCAGGGTCGGCGCCGGAGGTGGCGCGCAGCTGTTCGACGAAGCGCGGGTACCCGGCGGCCGCGGCCAGGCTGAGCTCGAGCAGCGACTGCTCGACCAGTCGCGCCTCCGCGACCGGGGCCAGCATCCCGGCGGCGACCCACGAGGTGCCGCGGCCCGGCTCTGCGCGCTCCAGCACGACGACCCGCAGCCCGCGCTGGGCCGCCCGCAGGCCGATCGATAAGCCGATTGCGCCGCCGCCGATGATGGCCACGTCGAATGAGCTGCTGCCGTTTTGCAAGATGCCTCCCTACGCCGGGATTACCCGGTTCAGGTTCAGACGGTCGGCAGACCAGGTGTCCGCCCTCTCAGCCCAGCGGTGGGGCTCCCGTTCGCGTCAATGCTAGCGCGGCACCTGAGGCCGCTTTGCTGCCAGACTGGGCTTGTGAGTGACCGCCATCAGCGCCTGCTTGGAGCCGTCCTGTACCTGGTCTGCGACGACCACGACGACGCGTTCCTTGCCGCGGCGCTGCGCGGTGGCGTCGACATCGTCCAGCTGCGAATGAAACAGGCGGCGGACGCGGACGTGCTCGCCGCCGGCCGGCGCTTCAGGCGCGCGTGCGACGAGCACGGAGCGCTGCTGATCGTGAACGACCGCCCGGATCTGGCCGCCGCGGTCGATGCCGACGGCGTGCACATCGGACAGGACGACGTATCTGCGAGCGACGCGCGGTCGCTGCTGGGCGCCGGTCGCCTGATCGGCCTCTCGACGCACACGCCCGAGCAGGTCGACCACGCGGCGGGCGTCGACTACATCGGAGTCGGACCGGTGCACGAGACGCCGACCAAGCCCGGCCGCCCCGCGGTCGGACTCGAGCTCGTGCGCCACGCCGCGGCGCACGCCGCGGTGCCGTTCTTTGCGATCGGCGGGATCTCGACGGCCAACATCGTCGCGGTCCGCGCCGCGGGCGCGACCCGGGTCGCGGTGGTGCGGGCGCTGACCGAGGCCGCGGACCCGGAACCCGTCGCCCACGAGCTGCGCGACGCCATCACGTCAGGGTGGGAGGCCCGCGTTGGGGCAGCGTAGCCGCAAGCGTGGGCGGCGTGAGAAGCCGCCGGTAGTCGCCACCGCGACCGCAACCGCGCCGAGGCTGAGCCGGGGTGAGCGAAAGAACGCCGCGGTCCGGGCGACGCTCACGCCGCTGTCGCCCGGTGAGCGGCCGTGGGTGATCACGGTCGGAGCGCTGTTGGCCGCGCTCAACGGGTTGGTGCAGCTGATCCTGTTCGCCGCCGGGGTCAAGCTGAAGGTCGCCGGCACCAAGCCGCAGGCGTTCTCGGTGATCGTGTTCGCCGTGCTGATGTTCGTCTGCGCGGGCGGGATGTGGAAGATGCGCTACTGGGCGGTGCTCGGGTTCCAGGCGCTGCTGGCGATCGTCGTGCTGACGTTCGGGCTCGTCCTGATCCGCGCCAACAACATCCTCGGGCTCGCCGTCTCGCTGGTCGTCGTCGTCGCCGGTGGATTCCTGTTCTTCAAGATGGTCCGCGTGCTGAGCCGGCTCCAGATGCCGAAGTACCCGGGCAGCTGACGAAGCACCGCCCGGCACCGCCCGACTCCCCCGTAATAGGCTGCGAGTGATGCCAGCTTCCTCTTATGACTGCGTCGTGATCGGCTCCGGACCGGGCGGATACGTCGCGGCGATCCGCGCCGCCCAGCTCGGGATGAAGACCGCTGTGATCGAGAAGGACCGGGTCGGAGGGCGCTGTCTGAACTACGCCTGCATCCCCGCGAAGGCGGTGCTCCGCGCAGCCGATGTCCTCAGCGAGGTCCGTGAGGCCGACGAGTTCGGGATCAAGGTCAGCGAGCCGGAGGTCGACTTCGCCGCGGTCGGCAAGCGCCGGGAGAAGGTTGTCTCGACGCTCACCGGCGGAGTCTCCGGGCTGTTCAAGAAGAACGGAATCGAGCTGATCGAAGGCGAAGGCAGCCTCGGCGGGAAAGGCGTCGTGATCGTCGGCGGGGAGGCAATCGAGGCCAAGACGATCCTGCTCGCGACCGGCTCCGTCAAGCGGTCGATCCCGGGCGCCGAGTTCGGCGGCCGGGTGATCGGGACCGAGGAGGCCTGGGCGCTGTCGGAGCTGCCCGCGACGATGGCCGTGGTCGGTGCCGGCGCCTCCGGGGCCGAGATCGCTTCGGCCTACGCACGGCTTGGCACCGAGGTGCTGCTGTTCGAGGCGCTCGAGCGTGTGCTCCCGACCGAGGATGCCGACATCTCCAAGGTCGTCGAACGCGGGCTCAAGCGTCAGGGGATCACGATCCACACGAAGACGTTCGTCGAGGACGTGGCGAGCAGCGACGCGAGCGTCACGTTTCGGCACGGGGAGGACTCCCGTGAGGTGCAGTGGCTCGTGATCGCGACCGGCCGCGCCCCCGACGTCGGCGCGCTCGGACTGAAGGAGGCGGGCGTCAAGCTCGAGGAGGGGGGTCTGATCGAGGTGGACGGCGCGATGCGTACGAGCGTCGAGGGGATCTACGCGATCGGCGACCTCGTCCGCGGACCGGCGCTGGCGCACAAGGCGTCGGACGAGGGCGTGATCGCCGTCGAGGACGCGGCCGGGCTCGAGACGCACCCGATCGAGTACATCGACGTGCCCCGCGCGACCTTCTGCACGCCGAACGTCGGCAGCTGGGGGCTCACCGAGACGCAGGCGCGCGACGAGGGCTACGACGTCGTGGTCGGCAAGGTCCCGTACGGCGCGGTCGGTGGAGGGACCGTGTACGGCGACCGCTCGGGCTTGGTCAAGATCGTCGGCGACAAGAAGTACGGCGAACTGCTCGGCGGCCACATCGTCGGGACGCGGGCGACCGAGCTGATCCAGGAGCTGGTGAATGTGCGGGCGCTCGAGGGCGGCTTCCCCGAGCTTGCGCGGATCATCCACGGCCACCCCACACTGTCCGAGGCGGTGATGGAGGCGGGCCGCGCCGCCGACGGCTGGCTGATCCACGGCTGAGCCCGTGGAGGTCCTGCCGATTCCGGCGGCGCCCCCGCAGCCGGTCTTCTACTACGACCTCGGCGATCCCGAGTCCTACCTGGTCGCCGAGCGGATCATGACCGCGCTTCCCGTCGTACCCGAGTGGGAGCCGGTTCTCGCCGCCGACCTCGGCGCGCCGGTCGGCGACCCGGACCGGGAGCGGATCGAGCGCGTCGCGCTGGAGCTCGGGATCCAGCCGCTGCGCTGGCCGCCCAGGTGGCCGCCCGACATCCGTGAGGCGATGCTCGCGGCGACGTACGCCAAGCGGATCGGCCGCGCGGTGGCGTTCTCGCTGGCCGCCTTCCGGCAGGGTTTCGCCGGGGGCCGGGACCTCGGCGACCGCGACACGGTCCTGATCGCCGGAGCGGCGTGCGAGCTGCACCCCGCCGCGCTGCTCAAGGGCATGGCGCTGCGTTCGACGAGCGAGGCGCTCGATCAGGCGACCGCCCGTGCGAAGGCGGCCGGGGTCACGACGCTGCCCGCGGTCCAGGTCGAGGACGCTGTGTTCACGCGGCTCGAAGACGCGGCGCTCGCGCTGGAGCAGCCGTGAAGGCCAACCGCGCGTACGAGTTGATCGTCTCACGCGGGGGGCTCGAGCCGGCATTCCTGGCCGACGACGACAGAGTCGACCGGATCGAGGTCGTGTCGGTCGACGACGGCGAGGTGGTCTTCTACTGGGAGCTGAACGCGAAGCTCGCCTCGCGCCTGCTCAAGGAGCTCCGCGCCGACCACGCCGCGCTCGAGGCGGAGGAGTTCTTCGACAAGTGGGTCGGCGCCGACGCGGAGGACCTGTTCTGAGCGCCGAGCGGGTCAAGGGCGAGGTGACCGTGCAGGAGCCGACCGCGGCGGAGCGGACCGTCGCGCGGCGGGCGGCGGAGGCGCGGGCGACCGTTCCGAACCTCGAGCTCACGTCGGCGCTGGCGCTCGACGCCCCGGCGAGCGACGCGGAGCTGGTGCGCGCATGCGCGCTCGCGCTGGCGGCCCACCCGCGCGTCAACGCGGCCTACCGGGACGGGCGCTTCGAGCTGTACTCCCGCGTGAACGTCGGCGTCGTTGTCGCCGACGAACACACCTACGTGCTGCCGACGGTGTTCGACGCGGACCGGAAGTCGCTCGCAGAGCTCGAGGACGAGCTCGAGGCGCTCGTCTCCCAGGCGCTCGGCGGCGAGCTCGCGGCGCCGGCATTCACCGGCGCCACCTTCACGGTCTGGAACGCGGCGCCGTTTGGGGTCGCCAGCGCCAGCATCCCGCCGGTCCCGCCGCAAGCGGCGGCGCTCGCGGCCGGCGCGCCGACCAACGGCACGGTCACGCTGACGCTCGCGTGCGATCACCGGATCCTGTACGGCGCGCGCGCCGCGCGGTTCCTCGAAGACGTCAGGTCACGGCTTGACCGCGGCGATCCGTGAGCTCCCCGCCGCCGCAGAGGCGTGACCGGGTCACCTCGATCGCCGCCGGGTTCGAGTCGACCAGCACGTAGCGCCGGCCGAGCGCACGGCAGACGGCGCCGAGCGTGCCTGAACCGGCGAACGGATCCAGGCACCACCCCCCCGGGCGCGACGACGCGGCCACGATCCGCCGCAGCACCCCCTCGGGCTTCTGGGTTGGGTAGCCGGTCTTCTCACGCCCGTTCGTCGGAACGATCGTGTGGAACCAGACGTCGGTGGGGCGCTTGCCGCGCGCGGCCTTCTCGGCGCTGACCAGCCCCGGCGCCATGTACGGCTCACGCTCGACCGCGTCGGCGTCGAAGTGATGTGCACCAGGGGTACGGACGTACACGAGGATCGTGTCGTGCTTGGCAGGCCAGCGGCGCCTTGGTTTGGCGCCGTAGTCGTAGGACCAGACCAGCTCGTTGAGAAACGCCTCGCGGCCGAACAGCTCGTCGAGCAGCAGCTTGCAGTAGTGCGCCTCGCGGTAGTCGATGTGGAAGTAGAGCGTCCCGTGCGGCGCGAGCAGCTCACGCGCGCGCGCCAGCCGCGGCTCGAGGAAGCCGAGGTAGTCGGCGAACGCGTCGTCGTAGCTGAGCGAGCGCAGCAGTCGCGAGCGGTAGCGCCGGCCGCCGAAGCCGGTGCGGTCGCCGTCGGGGGCTCCCGCCGTCGACAGCGTGCGCCGGTTCTGGGCGCGGCCGGTGTTGAACGGCGGGTCGACGTAGATCAGGTCGAAGAGCCCCGCGGGGAGCTTCGCGAGCGCGGTCTCGTTATCGCCCGCGAGCACCAGATCCTCGTCCAGCAGCAGGTCCTCGGCGACGGATTGGACGCGCATCGTCGCCCCACCGTAACGGCGGCTGCGGCGGCCGGCGGCGGGCCCGCTTACTCTGCCTGAAGAAGCAGCCGGTAGCATCGCCCACTCGTGGTTATCGATCGTTTCCACGTGCTCCGTCGATCCGCGCTCGGTGGACGCATGACGCGGTACGCCCTGGGCTCGGTCATCGCGCTCTTGACGAGCATCGTCGTGTTCGCGCTGCTGTACGTCGCGGGCGTCGGTACCACGGCCTGCTCGATCGCCGCGTTCGCCGCCGGCGCGGTCCCGAACTGGATCCTCAACCGCCGCTGGGCCTGGAAGGTGCAGGGCCGGGTGGCGTTCGGGCGTGAGATCGTCGGCTACGTCATCGTCTCGGTGCTCGCGCTGGTCTCCTCGTCGGTGGCCACCGGCCTCACCAACAGCTGGGTCCGGAGCATTCCCGCCCACCACGGGATCCGCGTCGCGCTGGTGACCCTCTCCTACGTCGCCGTCCAGGCGGTCCTGTTCGTGGCGAAGTTCATCGCCTACGAACACTGGGTCTTCTACGGCCGCTCGCGCATTCGCAGCGCCCTGCGGTCCCGCCGCCAGGTGTGGAGCGCGGCGCGCGCGAACCGCACGCCGTAGCGCAGGTTCCCGTCCTTCTTGGTACGCCCGGCCTCGAGGCTGCGGTCACGCATCGTGGTCGGGACCTCCGCCAGGCGGTAACC
>DATKFF010000179.1:0-2365 GCA_035511595.1 Solirubrobacteraceae bacterium
ACCCGGTTACGCGAGGGCTGGAGAGCGCCTGCGGGCTGGACCGCGGCGAGGGGCAGGCGGCGCAGATGGACAAACTGCGGGCCGCGGTCGTCGGGGTCGGACTCGACCCCGACGACACCGTGCCGCTGCTGTTCGACCTGCTTGCGCTCGGGGGGAGTCGACCCGACCGCGACCACGCAGCCGACGCGCAGGAGGAGCGCACCCTGCTGTTGCGCACGCTGCAGTCCCTGCTGGTCGCCGACCCGGCGAGGCATCCGATGCTGCTGGTGATCGAGGATCTGCAGTGGGCGGACCCGACGACCATGGAGCTGCTCTGGCGGGTCGTGAACGACCTCCCCAAGCTGCCGGTGCTCTGCATCGTCACCCACCGCCAGGAGTTCACCTGGCCCTGGCAGCGCCAGCCGAGCATGCAGGTCGAGCTCGGACCGCTGGCGCCCGAGCACGTCCGCGAGCTGGCCGGAACGGTCACCGACGCCGCGCTCGACGAGGACGTGCTCGAGCGGGTGTGCGCCGCGGCCGACGGCGTCCCACTGTTCGTCGAGGAGATGATGAAGATCCTGGCGCTCGCCCCGGCGGCCGACCGCGGCGAGTCCGGCCGGTCTGAGCCGACCGTGCCCGCGACGCTCCACGGCCTGCTCGCCGAGCGCCTCGACCGCCTGCCCGACCTCGGCGAGGTCCTCGATGTCGCGGCGGTGCTAGGTCGCGAGTTCGATCGCGGGCTGCTCGAGGCCCTCGATCCGCTCGGCGGAGCCGAGCTGGGCCCCGCCCTCGATGAGCTCGCCGCGCACGACGTCGTGCGCCGCGTCGACGACGGCGGCGCTCGCTGCGAGTTCAAGCACGCGCTGCTGCACGACGCGGCCTACTCGCGGGTTCTACGCCGGCGCCGCCAGGAGCTGCACGCCCGCGTGGCGCGCACCCTGGTCGCGCGCTTCCCCGAGCGCGCCGAGCGTGAGCCCGAGCTGGTGGCACACCATTGGTCCTGCGCCGCGGCCCCGGGCGAGGCTGAGCGCTACTGGCGCGCCGCCGGCGTCCGGGCGCTGGAGCGGGCGGCGTTCATCGAGGCGGCCGAGCACTTCCGGCGCGGGCTTGAGGCACTCGACCGGGCCGAGCAGGACGCCGACACCGAGGAGCGGCGCGCCGACTTGCTCACCCATCTCGGCGCCGCGCTGCAGGCTGGACACGGCTACGCAGCGGCCGGCGTCGAGGACGCGTACGCCGGGGCGGGGGCGCGGTGGCGGGCGACGGGGGACGAGCGTCTGTCGGCGGTGATCCGCGGGCAGTGGATGTTCCACCTCGTCGCGGCCGACTATGACAGCGCGTACGAACTGGCGGAGGAGATGCTGAGCCTGGCCGCCCAGCGCTTCCCCGACGCGTCGCTCGCCGAGGGGCACCTGTACGCCGGGATGGTCCACATGTATCGAGCGGAGCTGCAGCTGGCACGCGAGGACCTGGAGCAGGCGATTCCCGCTTCGGAGCGGCCGGAGCGAGTCGCCCAGGTCTACGAGGCGCAGGGGCACACGGTCGCCGGAGCCCATGCGTACCTGTCCAGCGTGCTCGACAGCATGGGTCAAGAGCGCGAGTCGCGCGCGCACAGCGATCTCAGCCTCGAGCTCGCCGAGCGGATCGACCGACCGGTCACACGAGCGCAGGCGTGGTTCATGCGCGCGATTCTGCACCTGCGCCGGGCCGAGGCTGGCGAGTTCGGCGACTGGATCGCAAAGGCGCACGCCTACAGCGCCGATCGCAACATCCGCTACTGGCGCACCATCTCCTCCGCCTACTCGAACTGGGGCCGGGCGATGGCAGGCGATCGGCAGGGCGGCGTCGCGCTGCTGGAGGCGAGCATCGACTCGTACCTCAAGTCAGGCGCGAGGCTCGGTCTTGTGAACCTATACGTGCTGCTGGCCGATCTTCAGCTCGCCGCCGGCTCGCAGAGCGCGGCGCTGGAGGCGATCGCCCAGGCCGAGGAGGAGATGGCGCGCAGTGGTGAGCGGTTGACCGAGGTCGAGTTGCTGAGCTGTAAGGCGCGAGTGCTGATCGGCGCCCCGCGGCCGGCTGTGGATGCAGCGATCGCGGAGCTGCGGCGGGCGGTCGCTGTGGCCGAGCGGCAAGGCGCGCGGCGGCCGCAGCTGCGGGCGCTCGGGCAGCTCATAACCCAGCGGCGGCGCGCGGGTGAGGACGTCGCGGCCGACGAGTCCCGGCTGGCGGCGCTGTGCGAGCAGTTCCCATCCGACTCCCAGCTGCCCGATCTCCGGCGGGCGCGGGCAATTCTCCGACCGACGGCGCACACCACGTGAGCAGCCCGCCGCGGGTCACGATCGTCGGTGGTGGCATCGGCGGCCTGAGCGCCGCGCTGCGCCTAGCC
>DATKFF010000180.1:0-2541 GCA_035511595.1 Solirubrobacteraceae bacterium
CGCTCCTGATTCCGGCGCTGATCGCCACCGCCCGCGGCACCGGACCGCTGCTTGCGCCCGACGGCTCCGCCTTCCCCGCTGGGCGTTGGCTGGCATTCCTGGCTCTCTATGATGTTGTGTTCGCCCTCCTCGCGTACGCCGTCTTCGATTTTCTCCTGGAGGACTACGCGCCTTGACCACCTACGGGCGGGGCCTGCGCGGCCTCACCCTCGCCACGATCGCCACCGTCGCTGCCGCGCTCGCGCTGGTGTTCTTCTACGCGCCGTTGGACGCCGACCAGGGGTTCATCCAGAAGATCTTCTACGTGCACGTGCCGCTGGCGATCGTCTCGCTGTGCGGCTTCATCCTCGGCGGGCTGTTCGCGATCGGGCACCTGCGGACGGGCGATCGCAAATGGGACATGCGCTCCTACGTGGCGATCCACATGTCGCTGATCTTCGCGGTCGGCGGCCTGATCACCGGCTCGATCTGGGCCAAGGCGTCGTGGGGGCACTGGTGGGTGTGGGGTGACCCGACGCTCGTCTCGTACCTGATCGTGGTGCTGCTGTTCGCCACCTACCAGCCGCTTCGCTTCTCGATCGAGGACCCCGAGCGCCAGGCGCGCTACGCGAGCGTGTTCGCGATCGTCGCCGGCGCGTTCGTGCCGCTGAACTTCATCGCGGTCCGGATGGCCCAGGGCTTTGTGCACCCCCGCGTACTGACGCTCACGGGCGGGCGCCTGCCCGGCTCGATGCAGCTCACCTTCGCCGTCTCGCTGGTCGGTATCGCGCTGCTGTTCGCGACCCTGTGGAACTACGAGCTGGCCGCCAAGAACACCCGCATCCAGGTCCGCCGGCTGCGCCGCGAGCTGCTCGGCGACAGCGCTGTGAGGCCGCTCGGAAGGAGCGCCGCGCCGTCGTGAGCCTGCTAGCCGTCGCACCAGCGCTGCCGCTGCACAGCGCCGGCAAGTACGTCGCCGCTGCTTACATCGTGTTCGTGGTCCTGATCCTCGTCTACGTCGCGATCATGGCGATCCGTCTCGGCAGGACCGAGCGTGATCTCGCCCAGCTCAAGCGTGACGCGCTGGCCCGCAACCACGAGGCCGAGCCCGAGCCCGAGCGCGACCCGGAGACGGTCGCGTGAGCGAGCTGCTGGCCGTCGGGATCTCGCACAAGACGGCGCCGGTCGAGGTCAGGGAGAGGCTCGCGCTACCCGATGCGCGCGCGGCCGACTTCGTCCGTGATCTCCGCGGCGCCGCCGACGTCCAGGAGGCGGTCTCGATCTCGACCTGCAACCGCACCGAGCTCTACCTCGTGGTCGGAGACCCGCTCGAGGCCGAGAGCCGCGTGCTGGCGATGCTCTCGAGCCAGGCCGGGATCCGGCCGACCGAGCTGGCCGGCGCGATCTACGCGCACCGCAACTGCGACGCCGCCCGGCACCTGTATCGCGTGACGGCGGGGCTCGAGTCGATGGTCGTGGGCGAGGCCGAGATCCAGGGCCAGGTCAAGCGCGCGTACGACACCGCGCTCGAGCGTGACTCCGCCGGCCCGTTGATCAACCACCTGTTCAAGGCGGCGCTGAGCGCCGGCAAGCGCGTCCGGACCGAGACCGCGATCGGCGAGCGCCAGCTGAGCCTTCCGGCGGTGGCCGTCGTGCTCGCCCGGGAGCTGCTCGGCTCCCAGCTCGAGGGACACTCGGTGGCGATCGTCGGCACCGGCGAGACCAGCGAGCTGACCGCCCGCGCGCTCGCCGACAGCGGCGCCAAGCCGTTGTTCGTGGCCAGCCGCCGGCGAAGCCGCGCGATCAGCCTGGCCGAGCGCTACGGCGGCGAGAGCCTGAGCTTCGACGAGCTCCCGCTGGCGCTCGAGCGCGCGGACATCATCGTGACGGCGACCGCCTCCCCGCACCTGTTGCTGGAAGCGCGCGAGCTGGCCGAGATGATGGACGAGCGCGGCAGCCGCCCTCTGCTGCTGATCGACCTGGCGGTTCCGCGCGACGTCGATGCGGCGTGCGCCGAGATCCCGGGCGTGTCCCTCTACGACATCGACGACCTGCAGGCCGTGATCGCGCGCAACCGCAAGGTACGCCAGGTGGAGGCGCGCAAGGCCGAGGGGATCATCGAGCAGGAGATCCAGCAGTTCGCCGCATGGCTCGGGTCGCTCGAGGTGCTGCCGACCGTTTCGGCGCTCCGCGCTCACGCCACGGAGATCGCCGAGGAGGTCGTCCGTGAGAACGAGAGCCGCTGGGAGACGGCCTCGCCCCGTGACCGCGAACGCGTCGACGCGATCGCCCAGGCGATCGTCAATCGCCTCCTGCACGAGCCGACGCTGAAGATGAAGGAGCTGCGTGACGGACGGGTCCACGCGCGGATGGCGCTGGTTCGCGACCTGTTCGGGCTCGCTCAGGAAGAGCCGGGCGCGGCGCAGGGCGCCGAGTCCGAGCCGCTCGCCGAGCCCGAGCCGCTGGCAGAAGTGCGCGAGCTGCGCCGGCGTTGATCCGGATCGGGACGCGCGGGAGCGCGCTGGCGCTCGCGCAGGCGGCGTGGGTCGCGGAGCGCCTCCC
>DATKFF010000181.1:0-6689 GCA_035511595.1 Solirubrobacteraceae bacterium
AGCGCAGGTCCTACCCAGTCGGAGACCTGCGCCGCCTGCTCCCCCGGCGCGAGCAGGTCCGCCGAGGTCACGACTCCCCGCTTGCGAGCGAACGAGAGGATCTTGGCGGCCTCCTCGCCGCCCATGAACTCGGGCGCCCCGAGGTGCAGGTGGCGCGCCCGGGCGATCGCATCCCAGGGGGCGTCGTCCGCGGTGTAGGTGCCGTTGGCGCCGACGACATGGAACGCCGGGCGCGACCCGTCCGGGCGGATCGGCAGCACGCTCGCGGAAGTCTGGACGCCTTCTCGCCGCACCAGCAGCGAAGTATCGACTCCGAATCCAGCGAGCAGCGCCACCAGCACGTCGCCGAGCTCGTCGGTGCCGATCGCGCCGGCGCTCTTAACGTCGGCGCCGAGCTTTGCGAGCGTGATCGCGGTCCCGCCGGCGGTCCCCGCCGGCGTGATCCGGATCTGCTCGACGAGCTGGCCGCCCTGCTGCTCGGGGATCTGCTCAACGGGGCGCACGAGCACGTCGACGACGTGCACGCCGAGTGCGATCACCTCCGTGCGGTCAGTCATCTTCGCGCCTGTGCGTGGTGCCGTACCGGCGGCTGACCGCGGCATCGACGACCGCCATGCTCTGCTCGGCGTCGAGCGCGCGCGGGCTACCGAGGCTGGCGGCGTGCCAGTACACGGTGCAGGCCCACTCGAGCAGCCGTGACTGCTCGACCGCGGCGTCGAGGTCCGGGCCGTAGGTGATCGCGCCGTGGTTGGCCATCAGCGCGGCGCTGCGGCCTTCGAGCGCGTCGAGCGTGGCGTCGGCCAGCTCGCTGGACCCGAAAGTCGCGTACGGCGCCACGCGCACGGGTCCGCCGAGCAGCAGCATCTGGTAGTGCACGAGCGGTAGCTCGTCGAGCACACACGCGAGCGCGGTGGCCATCGTCGCGTGCGTGTGTACCACCGCGCCCGCGCCGTAGCGCCGGTAGACGCCGAGGTGCAGCTCGAGCTCCGACGTCGGCTCGAGCTCGCCGCCGACCCGCCCACCGTCGAGGTCGACGACCGCGACCTCGTCCGCGCTCACGCGCTCGAGCGCCGCACCCGTCGGCGTGACCGCGACCAGCTCGCCGACGCGCTCGGAGATGTTGCCGGCGGTGCCGATCACGAGCCCGTCGGCGGCGAGCCGCCGCGCCGCCGAGGCGACGCGCTCACGCGCCGCTTCGAGGGCGCCGGTGCGTGCGTCAGGGCGGCGCTCGGCCTCGCCCAGGCGCGCCTCGTTCCCGCTTGCCTCCCGCATCCTCCCACGATAACATGAATGTGAACTCATGTTCGCGATGAGCTTGATCACTTTGCGTTCGTATAGAACGCTTTTTCATCACGCTCGGCGCCGGTGGCCCCGTTGAGCCCGACCGACTCCAACCTCCTCCGCAACCCCCCGACCCAGGACCGCAGCCGCCGGCGGCTGCTCCTGGTGCTCGACGCGGCCGATGAGCTGCTCGCCAGCGACGGCGCATCCGCGTTCACGACGACGCGGATCGCCGCGGCGGCCGGGGTCCCGATCGGCTCCGTGTACCGCTTCTTCGACGACAAGGAGTCGATCGTCGAGGCGCTCGCGATCCGCTACTGGCGCGACTTCGACGACCTCGTGGCCGGGGTCGCGGTCGCCGACGAGCGCGACCCGCTGCCCGACCCCGCCGGCGCGGTGCTGGAGGCGCTGGCGGCCGGATTCCGCGCGCGGCCCGGGTTTCTGGCGCTGTGGTACGGCGGGCTTCGGACCGAGCGGGTCCGCGACGCGACCCGGCAGGCCCGCACCGCGATCGCGGCCTCGATCGAGCGGATCCTGGCGGTGCACTGGCCAGCGGCGCCCGAGACGAGCCGAGCGACCGCCGCGACGATGGTCGTGCTGGCCGGCGACGGCCTCCTGCGTGAGTCGTTCCGACGCGACCGCGGGGGCGATTCGCGGCTGCTGGCGGAAGCAAAGTTGATGCTCGACGCCTACCTCGCCGCCAGGCTCGGCGGCCCGCCGCAGTGAGGCTCCGCGCCACCCTCCTCGCAGTCGTGGCGGCGCTCCTCTCGATCGTCCCGGCGACCGCGGCAGGGCGTCCGCGCGGCGACGTCGAGGTGCTGGCCCTCATCCCCACACCGGGGTTCCCCGCGTTCCCGCACGTCCTCGGCGGCCACATCTTCGAGGGCACGTACAGCAACCCGTCCGGTGACAGCGTCCCCTCGCGGGTGTTGGAGTACACCGGTAGCGGCGAGCTCCTGAACTCGTGGACGGTCACCGGCCAGGATCTCTCGCAGCCGCACGGCGTTCAGGTCGCGGCCAACGACGCCGCAGGGCGCCTGCTGCTGCTCGACAAGACGAGCGGTCGGATCATCCGCCTCGACCCGCGGACCGGCGCGCAGACGCTTTACGCGCGGGTCCCCCACCTCCCCACCTGCTCGAGCGCCGCGGCGGGCACGCCGTGCAAACCCGCGACGCTCGACCTGGCGCCGATGCCCGACTACGCCGCCTGGGGGCCCGACGGGAGCCTGTACGTGACCGACTACCAGCAGGCGGTGATCTGGCGGATCCCGCCGGGCGGCGGCACCGGCCAGATCTGGCTCGCCGACCCGCGGCTCGACGGCTCCACCTTCGGGACGGCCTGCATCGTGCTGATGCCAGACCACCGCACGCTGCTGTTCGACCAGGGCTCAAACGGCGGCCTCGGCGGCGGCGGCAACCCGAGCACCGGCAAGCTCTACGAGGTCCCGATCGTGCCCGGCGACCACCCGGGCCCGCTCAAGCAGATGTGGGAGAGCGGCGCGGCCGACGCGCCCGACGGCTGCGCGCTGACGCGCTTGGGGCAAATCTACATCGCGCTCGCGGGCGAGTCGAGCCAGATCGTCGAGCTGGACGGCTCCGGGCAGGAGATCGCCCGCTTCGGACAGCAGTACACGGGAGCCAACAACTCTCAGATCCCGTTCGATACCCCGTCGGGCCTCGCCTTCTACGGGACCCGCCTGATCATCGCCAACCAGTCCTACCTCGCCGAGAACACAGCCAACATGGCGCTCCTCGACCTCGAGACCGGCGAACAAGGCGCCCCCGTGTATGTGCCGAAGAACGCGGGGTTGAAGCCCTCAAAGCAGACGGCGCCAAGACGGAAGCGGAAGCGCGGGGGTCCCCGCCGAGGTACCTCGCGCGGACGTCAGAGGCCGTCCGACCCGGCACCGCGCTAGCGGGTAGCGCGGCGGGCGGCCTCCGCGCTGACCCCCTCCGGCGCGAACGCCGGCCACCGCGTCCCGCCTAGCTCGCGTGAGACCCCTCGGGCCGCCTCGGCGACGGCCGCCACCAACGGCTTGGACGGGCCGCGCGGGATGATCCGCTCGGTATCGCCGACGATCCCGATCGAGCCGACGGCGTGACCTGAGTGATCGAAGATCGGCGAGGCGATGCTCGATTCGCCCAGCACCGCCTCGTCGCGCTCCCGGGCGAATCCGCGCTCGCGAACTTCCTGGAGCTGCTCGCGGAGCGCCCGAGGCGAGAGCGTGCGGCTGGTCAGCCGCGGGAGCGGCTCGTCGAGCAGGTCGGCGACGGACGCGGCCGGGAGGAACGCCAGCATCGCCTTGCCCAGCGCGCTGGCGTGGAGCGGCAGCTCCGCCCCCACCTCGAGGATCTGCAACGTCGTGTCGGGCCGGAACACGTGGTGCACGACGACGACCGTGTCCCCGTGCATGACGCCGACGCGCACGGCCGCATCGGCCCGGGTCGCGAGCCGCTCGGAGTGCACGAGCGCCCGAGCCCGAAGCTCGTTCAGGTCTAGATACGAGTTGCCCAGCTGGAGCAGCCCTGGGCCGAGCTGGTACTTGTCCGAGTCGCGGTCCTGCTCGACGAAGCCATGCGCTTGCAAGGTCTGAAGCAGCCCGTGTACCGTGGGCCGCGTCAGCTCCAGGCGATCGGCGATCTCGCTGACGCCAAGCCGCCGGGGACCGCTGGCTAGGACCTTCAGGATCCGGGCCGCGCGATCGACCGACTGGATCGTTGCGCGTCTGGTTGGCTTGGGAGTGCTATTCGACATTGTCGAATCAGCTTCGGTAGTGTAGACTGGTCGCCCTCACCAATCTTGGCGACGGAGGGATGGAGTGGTAGGCATCGTAGTTGTCTCGCACAGCGCTGAGCTTGCGCGTGGGGTCGCCGAGCTTGCGAGCCAGGTGGCCGGGCCGGACGTGCGGATCGAGGCAGCGGGCGGTGGTCCGGGGGGATCGCTCGGTACCGACGACGGGCTCGTCCGGGACGCAATCCGGCGCGCTAACCAGGGCGACGGGGTGATCGTGCTTGGCGATCTCGGAAGCGCGATCCTGACCATCCGCCACGTGCTCGAACGTTCGGGCAACGGCCATGCCCAGCTCGTCGACGCGCCGCTGGTCGAGGGGACCGTCGCCGCGGCCGTGGTCGCATCGACCGGTAGCGATCTGGCCGGCGTCGCCGAGGCAGCGGAGGTGGCGCGTGGCGCGAGCAAACTCTGACACCCTGCCCGCGGCGGCGGCGATCGCCGACGTGAGCCTCCCCGCCAATGTCGATCTCCACGCGCGCCCGGCGGCCGACTTCGTGCGTACGGCGATGCGTTTCGAGAGCAACATCCATGTCTGCGCCGGCGAGCGCGAAGTCGACGCCAAGAGCCTGCTCTCGGTCCTCGCCCTGGGCGCGCGACGCGGCACCCTGCTGCGCCTGAGCGCCGATGGCCCCGATGCCGCCAACGCGGTGCAGACGCTCGCCGCAGCGGTCGCGGCCTTCAGCGAGTAGCGCACCGCCGTCAGGACGCCGCGATCGCGGATTGTGCCGCCGCGATCCGCGCGATCGGGATCCGCAACGGCGAGCACGACACATAGTCGAGGCCGGCGGCGTCGAAGAACGCGATCGAGTCGGGATCGCCACCGTGTTCGCCGCAGATCCCCAGCTTCAGCCCCGGATGGGCCTCTCTGCCGACCCACGCTCCGAGCCGCACGAGCCAACCGACTCCCGGCTTGTCGATCGTCTCGAACGGCGACCGATCGATGATCTTGTCCTCGATGTAGGTCGGCATGAACTTTGACTCGACGTCGTCCCGAGAGAGACCGATTGCGGTCTGCGTCAGATCATTGGTGCCGAACGAGAAGAAATCGGCGTGACGTGCGATTCGGTCGGCCACGAAACACGCCCGCGGCAGCTCGATCATCGTCCCGACCGTGTAGTCGCGGCGCTCCGCGAGCCCGTGCTCGGAGGCGACCCGTACGACCAGCGCCCGGACGATCTCGAGCTCGTGCTCGTAGGCCACGAGCGGGATCATGATCTCCGGATGCGGCGGCTCGTCGACGGCCAGCGCCGCCCGGACGATCGCCTCGACTTGCATCTCGTAGATCTCGGGATACAGGATCGCAAGGCGGCAGCCCCGCGTCCCAAGCATCGGATTGCCCTCGTGGATCTCCTCCACACGCGCGAGCACCCGCTCGAGCTCGGCGAGCTCTCCTAGCTCTTCGATTCGCGCCCGCTCGACCTCGGCGCGGAGCTCGGGGAGGTCGGGTAGGAACTCGTGCAGCGGCGGGTCGAGCAGTCGGATCGTGACGGGCAGACCGCGCATCGCCTCGAAGATCCCCTCGAAGTCGGCCACCTGGAGCGGGAGCAGCTCGCGGAGCGCCTCGCGCCTCCCCACGCGGTCCTCCGCCATGATCATCGCGCGCATCTTCGCCTGGCGGTCCGCGGCCATGAACATGTGCTCGGTCCGGCACAGGCCGATCCCCTCGGCGCCGAGCTCGCGTGCGCGCGCGGCGTCGCGTGGCGTGTCCGCGTTCGCACGCACCCGCAGGCGCCTGAGCTCGTCGGCCCAACCGAGCAGCTCGTCGAAGCGCTCGTCGAGCGTTGGCTGGACTAGGGTCGCGCCCTGCTCGACGACCGCCCCCTCGCTGCCGTCGATTCCGATCACGTCGCCCTCGTGGAACACCCGGCCGTTGATCCGCAGCTCGCCGTTGCGCGGGTCGACGGTTACTGCCGCGCCCGTGACCGCGGGCACCCCCATCCCACGGGCCACGAGCGCCGCGTGCGACGCCTTGCCGCCCTCCGAGGTGAGGATCCCCTGGGAGGCGTGGAAACCCGCGACGTCGTCGGCCTGGGTGAACGGCCGCACGAGGATCACGCGCCGGCCGGTCTCGGCCGCGGCGATCGCGGCGGAGGCCTCGAACACGATCTCTCCGCACGCCGCCCCGGGCGACGCCGCCACCCCGCGAGCGAGCACCTTGTAGTCCTGACCGCGGTCAAAAGTCGGGTGCAGCAGCGCGTCGAGCGCTCCGGCGTCGACGGTCGCGAGCGCCTCCTTCCGCGTCAGCAGCCCCTCGCGCACCGCGTCGACAGCAAACCGCACAGCGGCCTGCGCGGGACGCTTCGCGCTGCGCGTTTGGAGCATGTACAGCCGCCCCTCCTCGACCGTGAACTCGGTGTCCTGCATGTCTTTGTAGTGCGCCTCGAGCGTCCGCAGGATCTCCATCAGCTGATCGTTGACCGCGGGGATCGCCGCGGCAAGCTCGTGCAGGTCACGCGGGGTGCGAACGCCGGCGACAACGTCCTCACCTTGGGCGTTCACGAGGAAGTCACCCGACGGCTGCGGCGCGCCGGTGACCTCGTCGCGGCTGAACGCCACCCCAGTCAACGAGCTCTCCCCCTTGTTACCGAACACCATCTGCTGGACGTTGACGGCCGTC
>DATKFF010000182.1:0-3881 GCA_035511595.1 Solirubrobacteraceae bacterium
GTGTGGGCGACAGCGGCGCTCGCTCCAGCGAGCGTTGCGATCGATGCGATTCCCGCGGCGAATCCATTGACGAGGGCTCTACGACGCATAACTGTTCTCCCGCGACGCGGCGAGGGCTGTGTCCCCTGCCTGGAACGTGCCGGAGGGTACTACACGGCTCCCGTTGCGGCGCCGGTTGAGCTACACGACCAACGACTCCGTCGTGACTCCCGCGCACCGGGCGCGGGCTTGGGCCAATCCGATCGGATTACGGCCCCACTCGGCCGCCTCGGCGAAGTCGACCATGGCGTCGAAATAGCCGCGGATCGGCGTTGCTCGGATCCCCAGCGGGTCGAGCAGCTCACGCGCGCAGCGGTCGTCGAACCGCAGGTCGAGCGAGAAGTAGGGGAAGTACACCTCGGTTCGCCGCAGCCGTCGCCGCACGCCGGGGTTCCCCCGGCGAAGCAGCAGGGGGTGGATCAGGGTGCGGTATATCCACGGCGGCAGGAATCGGGGCTGGCGCCGGTCGAAGCTCCGCGACGCGAGCAGCGAGAGCTCGCCAAGCGTCGTCGAGTGATCGCCCCCGACCACGTGGAACGTCCGACCCGCCGCGTCCGGCGCAGCGGTCAGAGCGAGGATCGCGTCCGCCACGTGGTCGACGGTGACAACGTCGACGACGGCGCCGCGACGGCCGGGGACGACCGGATAGGTACCCGCGGCGAACGCGCGCAAGGGGGTGTAGATCACGTTGAACGAGGCGGTCCATCCGGTCTGGCGCTCGCCCACGACGATGCTCGGGCGGACCACGGTCACCGGAAACCGCACGCGGCGAGCGTGCACGAGCTGCTCGGCCTCATGCTTGGACTGCTCGTAGGCGTTGCGAAATCCCTGGCCCATGTCCAGCTCGGGCTCGAGCGCGACCCCGCGCCGATCGCCGGCCACGTACGCGGTGGAGACGTATGTCAGCCGCCGCAGGCCGTCGCCACGAGCCGCGCACGCCGTCGCCAGCGCAAGCACGCGCCGGGTGCCCTCCACGTTGATCGCACGGGACTCCGGCAGCGGCAGGTCGAACGCCACCGACGCCGCCCCGTGGATGATTTCGTCGACGTCAACGGCGATCCGCTCGCGCGCCGCCGCGTCCAGTCCGAGCCATGGCGCGGTCAGGTCGCCGCGCACCGCCTCGATTCGCTGCTCGTACTGCTCCGGATCGTCGAACAACGACCTCATGACGGCGCAGAGCCGGGCGTCGGCCTCGTCCTGTGAGCCGGCCCGGACGAGCGCCACGATCTGGCGGTCGGTGCGCTCGAGCAACCGCGCGAGCACCGCCATCCCCACGAAACCGGTCGCGCCGGTAAGCAGGGTGGCACCGTCCGATTGCAGGGTCCGACTTGAAACTGTCGACATCGCGCCTCCCGGGTCGACGATTCGGGCCCCCAGCCTCTCACGCGGGCCTAAGCCCCGCCTATAGACGTGCGGCGCAGATCGCCGGCGCCCGTTTGGACGCTGGGCCTGCCGCTACGCCGCGCTCGACTCGGGAGTCTCGGGCTCCCAGTCGACCGCGTGCCCGAGCGAGGCGCCCTTCAACACCTTCAGCGACAGCAGCGCGCACTTCATCCGCGTCGCGGAGATGTCGATCCCGAGCAGGTCGAGCACGAACGAGCGGTCGAGCGTCAGCAGCTCCGAGACCGGCATGCCCTTGACCTCGTCGGAGGCCATCGAGGCCGCCGCCTGGGAGATCGCGCAGCCGTGACCAAGGAAGCGGACGTCCCCGATCTTGCCCTCCCCGTCGACGGCCAGCTGGACGGTCAGCTCGTCCCCGCACAGCGGGTTGAGATCGTGGAACTCCAGGTCCGGCTGCTCAAGCGCGTCGCCCGGCGGGCTCCAGTTGTGCGGGTGCTTGTAGTGGTCGAGGATGTTCTCGCGGTAGAGCTCGTCCATCTCGACTCAAGCGTAGCGTCGGCGAATTGCTGATCCTCCGCAGGGGGTCGTGCGTAGTGTTGAACTGCAATGGCCACGCATCGGCGAGGTAAGTCCCCGGTCGGCGTCGCCGAGCTGCGTCAGCTCGGCGACGAAGAACTGATGCGACTGATCGCGCGCGCGGATCCGCGCGCGTTCGAGGTGATCTACGAGCGCCACTGCACGGCCGCGTTCTCGCTGGCGTATCGGATCTGCGGCGCGCGCGCGACAGCCGAAGAGGTGGCCCAGGAGGCGTTCCTGGCGATCTGGCGCAGCGGCGCTCGCTACGACCGGACCCGCGGGAGCGTCCGCACGTGGGTGCTCGGAGTCGTCCACAATCGGGCGATCGACATGTTGCGGCGCACGACAGTCCACGAGCGCCGCCGCGTCGGCGACGAGCACGCCGCGGAATTGCTCGAGTCGCCGGAGCGCACCGAGGTCGAGGCCGCCCGGCGTGAGGAGGCGCGCTCGCTCCGCGGGCTGATCAGCGAGCTGCCCGACGAGCAGCGGCGGGTGATCGAGCTCGCGTACTTCGGCGGCTTCACGCACGAGCAGATCGCGGGGATGCTCGGCGCGCCCCTGGGGACCGTGAAGGGACGGATGCGCCTGGCGCTCGAGAAGATGCGCAGCGGGATCGGACCGATGGAGGCACTGCCGTGAGCGACCGGCCCGAGCACCGCGAGTACGCCGACGCGCTCGCCGCATACGCCCTCGACGCGTTGCCCGCCGACGAGGCCAAGCGGCTGCGCGCCCACCTCGAGGGCTGCGCCGAGTGCCGCGCCGAGCTCGATGGGCTCCGGACCGCGGTCGACGCGCTGCCCTCGTCGGTGGAGCAGGTCGAGCCGCCACCGGAGCTGAAAGAGCGGCTGATGGCGATCGTCAGCTCCGAAGCAGAGCTTTTGCGGGCCGCCGGCGAGGGCGCCGACGACCACGCGGGGCAGACCACCCGGCCCCGCAAGCGACGCCGGCTCGCGGGAGCGCTGTGGCGCCCGGCGCTCGCGGTCGGCCTCGCCGCAGTGGTCGCGGCCGTCGTGATCGTCCTGAGCACCGGCGGCGGCACGCGGACGATCCCCGCACAGGTCAGCCGGTCGCTCGCCGCGGCGGGAGTCCGTGCCCAGGTGCAGGTCAGCGGAAGCCGCGCCGAGCTGATCGTCCGCGGGCTGCCGACCCCCGCGCCCAACCACGTCGACGAGCTCTGGGTCAAGCCCGCAGCCGGAGCCCCTCAACCGGCCGGCACGTTCGTGGTCCGGTCGGGCTCGGTCGAGGTCTCACGGCCGGTCCGATCCGGAGACCTCGTGATGGTCACCGTCGAGCCGGGGCCCGGCACGTCCGCGCCGACGACCGTGCCGCTGCTCATCGCTCAGGTCTAGCCGCCCGACTGATCCGAACCTCCGGGCGCTGCGTATCCGCTTGCGGGTCCTTTCAACCACTCGGGGCCGGAGCCAACGGAGGGAGTAGCGATGAGCAAAGAGAATCCACGGAGCGACGGCGTGACTCGTCTGTCGTTCCTCAAGACATCGGCGGGCGCGGCGGCCGGTGCGGCCGCAATCGGCGTACCCGCCGCCGAGGTGCTGTCGGACGAGAAGCCGCGGGTCGTTCCGGAGCCGGCCTCGGGCAACCCAAGCGAGCCGGTGATGGCGTACGTCAGGGACGTGAAGCGCGGCGAGGTGACGGTCATGTCCGGCACCACCGAGACGACCTACCGCGACCGCGGGCTGGTCAAGAAGCTCATGGCCGCTGCGCCGAGCGACTCGAGCGTGAACGGAGGTGGCATCGATGTCGTCGCACCGTGAAGCCCCTGAGATCAGCAAGGACCCGGCCGCCGACAACGCCGACGTGTACGCGTTCGTCAGCCCCGACAAGCCGGACACGGTCACGATCATCACGAACTTCGTGCCGCTGCAGGCCCCGGCCGGGGGGCCGAACTTCTTCGAGTTCGGCAACGA